>JAOUFJ010000050.1 GCA_029858255.1 candidate division WOR-3 bacterium
TCGAAGCCGATATGAAACCCCGCGACAACATTAAGGAAATCAAGGAGGTTATTAACTACATAAATGCGTTGGAATACGGGATCAAACATGTCGCAGGTGCCAGGGCCAATGCGCAGTTATTCAGGGGAATCCACCGTATCCTGATTCAAGGCACACGGGGCAGCAAGAAAGCGCTGGGTGAATTTCGCAGGACGCAGAACTGGATCGGTCCTCCTGGCGCCAATGTTTTTGAAGCTCATTTTGTCCCGCCGCCGCCCGAGCAGATCTTGCCTGCAATGGCCAATCTGGAGGCCTTCTTTAATGAGCCAGATCACATGCCCCCGTTGGTGAGAGCCGCCCTGATACATGCCCAGTTTGAGACTATACATCCGTTCATTGATGGCAATGGTCGTATTGGCAGGCTCTTGATAACATTCTTTCTTGTTGCTCACGAGGTGTTGAGGCAGCCGCTTTTGTATCTGAGCTACTACCTGAAAAAGAATCGCGAAGAGTATTACAATCTCCTCATGCGGATCCGGACCGATGGCGATTGGGAATCGTGGATTAAATTCTTCCTCAATGGTATTGATACGGTATCGCAGGAGGCAACGGCTGCTGCTGGTGAGATCATCAAATTGAAGCAGCGCATGATTGACCTTCTATATGAAAACAGGATCTCAAGCATATATGCGGTAAAACTGATCGATCTGTTATTCACCAAACCGGTCATTGACGTGAGGACGGTGACCGAGGAATTTAAGATCTCCAAGGAGTCCGGGAATGAACTGGTAAACCGTTTTGAGAAACTCGGGATTCTCCGTGAACTGACGGGCAAACAACGCTATAAGAAATATTTGTTCCATGATTACACTACGATAATATCCCGCGGAACGCGATGACTGTTCCCGTCATTGCGAGTTTTGCGCAGCCATCTGAAGTCCCGCTTTACGGGATTCCGATTCCTTGTCTATTGTGGAAGTTCTTTAATGATAGAATCGGAACAATCTCAGCAGGAAAACGAAAACAACAGAGCCAGACGGGTCCATTGCTTTTCAACGGTATTAGCAAAAGTAACGGTACTAACGGGAATGACGTAAGGGAGTAAGGCAGGGCTTTAGCCCTGCAAAACCTGCCGCAAACCTGAAGGTTTGCCCTACATTTCCTGGTGGCGTTCGACGGTGAATGGTAAATGAGCCCGTTTCGTCCCAAAAGGCAACGTCTACGTATTAACATCCGTGCCCTGGCAGTAATAGCTGTTTTACCATTTGCGGCTGCCACAAAGCAAACCTTGACAGAGTTGCGGATGTGGTGATAATTGAACATATGAAATTACTGAACTACAGAGTGTTATTCAGAAAGGAGCCCGAAGGAGGATACACGGCTACTGTACCTTCTTTGCCAGGCTGTGTTACTTATGGTGACAACATTGATAAGACTGTAGAGATGGTGAAAGAAGCTATCGAATTGTATGTTACAAATCTTAGGGAGCACGGCGAAGATATCCCGACCGATGATGGCACCTTTGAGTACACGCTGACAGTAAAAACGCGTGACTGAAGTTCCGGCTCTAACACCACGTAAAATTGAGAAGATACTTTTGAAGTTAGGTTTCGTTCTCGGTAGAACCAGTGGAAGCCACCGGATATATTATAGGTCCGTCGACAAGAAGCGCGTCATTATTCCTTTCCACAAAAGGGATTTGCCGAAGGGTACCGCACTTGAAATCCTTAGGCAAGCTGGTATCAAAAAGGAAGATTTACAGGAATTGCTATGATCAAAAGCAGCGCAGGGCATAAAAGGGATAGAGTACTAGAACAAATAAAAGAGATCGTAAACCGTGAGACAAGGGCTTGGGATACACAGGATGTGGATTTACTACTTTCTATTTTCCATGAGGGCATGGTTTGGCCGTGGCCCGAGAAAAATACTGACCACGACCCGGTGAAGTGGGTGATGGTCCTTGGACGCTTCGATTATGCAAGATGGAAAGATTTTTACGCAAGATTCTTCGCGCAGTACCGTTTAGTCCACAATCGTAGAGCAACCAAGAAAATCGTGGTTTCCGATCAGAAAGACGGGGCTTTTGCCGTGGTTGATATTGATACATTGTGGGTTGATAAGGAAACTGGTGAGGAGAATCACTGGAAGGGCAGGACGTGCAAGGTCTATTCCATGGTCGGCGGTGAGTGGAAATTGACGATGCATACCGGCGTCCTCCAGTATTGATATATTAGATTGATCATGCGGAGGCAAGCATCGAATTAACGCAACTCGTAGGGGAACTTGATTCGTTTTTCAATATAGCGGCGTGGCCTGAAGACCCGGCAATGAGAGAATGGGTGCCCAGGGTATACGCCGACGCTGGATATGATTACACAAAGAAATTCGAAGCGGGTTTTTGTGCAAAGTATAATGGTTTAATGCTGCGGGCTGGAGACACTGTCGAAAAGATCTTCTGTAGTGCTTTTGCGGCTCCGGATGTCCTGCAAAGGATCTTGGATACAAACACAAATGATGCCATGCTTTTTCTACATCATCCGGTCGACCTCGAAGTCTGTGGTGCAGGTTTTCTGCCCGTGCCTTCAGATGTCATCTCCGAGTTCGAGAGAATGCGGATTTCGATATATTCCTGCCATGCGCCTCTCGATTGCCATGATAAAATAGGTACAAATGCGGCAATTGTCCAGGCTCTGGGCATGAAAGTGGAGAAAGAATTCGTCCGGTACGGCCTTGGCTACGCCGGTAGGATCGGAACGATGGAAGTACAGGACACCGATCTGTTATTGAAACGTATCCGTGGTATTTTCGGCGTATCCCGATTGGAAGTCGGTGGATGCCTTAAATCAGCAGTGGCGCGGATTGCGATCGTTGCAGGTGGCGGTGATGAGATAGGTCACCTGAGGCAGGCTTACGAAAATTCATGTGATATGTACTTAACGGGTGAATGGTATCCCAGGTACACGCCGCAGGACGAGGATGTGAGACTGAGTGTTGCCCGTTTGAAAGAAGAGATCGCGTCGTTCACTCAGAACCTGAAGATGGTGCTGGTCGGCGTTTCCCACGCTGCATCAGAATATCTCGTTATGAAAAAACAGATGATAGACTATTTCGATTGCAAAGGCATACCTGCTGAGGCCATTCCGCAGGAAAACTGGTGGCGATAGGAAGATTCCATCTCCCTCGATACCAATGATGCAAATATAAGATTACAATGATGGCTTATTGTTCTTTCGACATAATTGGGTATACTTCTGGCGTCGTTCTCCGGCTTGACCGGGGAATCCAGACTATCCACGTCATTGCGAGTCCGCCGAAGGCGGACGCGGCAATCTCAAGAAGGCGAAGCCTTCTATGATTACGGCGATAAAAAACAAGATTCACCGACAACGAAGTCGTTAACAATGATAAAGAAAGCTACAATAATTCTGTTATGCAGAACATCCTTTATGCAAAGCGTGGCGTCAGTTGAGAACCTTCTCGACAGGCTCGAAGAATATGGAGAACGGAATTAGCGGAAATCGCGGTGTAAACATCATTTATCATTGTAATCAAATTTTTTCATCGCTGAATTCGATGAATGCCTTTGGCATTCAGCTGGAGGTAATATGAATGTTGTTCTAGCGTTGTCTCTAGTCGTGCCTGGTGCCGATTTTCCCATCTGCACCGCGGTCGACGTACAGGAGTATCCTTGCGCTGTCTTTGCCAACAACCAGTATTACGTATTCTGGGCAGATAATCGTTACCACATTGTCGATAGTTCACATACCATCTTCGGCGCGCGCGTGAGTACCGGCGGTACGGTTATTGATCCGGATGGGAAGTTGCTATTCAGCAACGAGCCAGGCTATGCCACATGCGCGGCGTATGATGGCACGAATCTCATGGTCGTTTTCCGCGACAGCTGTTGAACGTCCGGCAATGTCTATGGAGTGCGTGTCACTCCAAGTTGCGATTCGATAAACTCGATCTGTATTTCTTCGGCAAACGGAATTCAGACAGCACCGGAAGTCGCTTTTGGAAACGATAACTATATGGTCGTTTGGTCGGATGCAAGAATCGGTGGCGACTTTAATATTTATGGCGCACGAGTCACACCTGATGGAGTGGTGCTTGATCCTGATGGCATGTTGATAGGTCGGGATTCAAACGAGGGCCAATTTGAGCCGTCAATTGCATTCACCGGTACGAGATTCTTCGTTGTCTGGGTTTATTATTCATTGCCATTCGCCGTCGTTGGGAGGTTCGTGAATTGTGATGGGACGCTCGGCGATACTGTAAGGATCGCCAGTACCGCCGATGAAGGGTACGAAACATCCGTCTGCTTCGACGGCACTAATTTCCTCGTTGTCTGGACGCAATATCCTGAATTACTGAAGGGTCAGCGTGTCGCGGCCGATGGTAATTTGATCGGAAGTCCGTTTACTATTGCCACGGGCGTAGCAACATTGGGTTCGGGTAGCTTGTGTTTTGATGGTAATAACTACACGGTTGTATATAGCGTAAGAAACATTGATATTTTTGAGATCTGGGGACGGCAATATGATACATCAGGCAATCCGCTTGGTCCTGCTTTTATTATATCCAATCCGGCAAACAGTTCCTACGACTCATATATCGTTGCTGGTGCGACCAATTATTTCAATGTCTGGACTCACATGGAATACCCGTCCGATATCTATGGAAATGTCGATTTGCAGATCGGCATCGATGCCGGCGGAGATGATCAACCTGAAATGACTCCTTGCGGTTCAACGATTATCAGCGGTCCCTTGCGCCTGCCCGCTGGATTGGAGTACAGAGTATTCGACATCACCGGCAGATCCGTAGCACCTGAAAGGATGCAACCAGGTATATACTTTTTAGAGATCGAAAGTGAAATAGTCCAGAAAGTAATTAAGATAAAATAAAAGTAACGTTATAATCGTTACGTTCGCTAATTTCGCTAATATCGCTGGAACACCATGTTTACTTCTCGACAAGCTCGAAGGGTAATACAACTTATTGTTCGAGTGAGCGTAGCGTGTGCCCGCCTCGGGAGGGAATCGAGAACTCTCGATCCTCTCCCTTGAGGCTATCCGCCTCAGAAGGGAGAGGATTAAGGTGAGGGTGTAGCCGAGCGGGCTGGCTCCGTAAGGTGCCTGTCCCCGTGGAACGTCATTCTCCGACTCGCCTGTCCTCTGGTGTGCCAGGGGGATCGGGGAATCCAGCCGCGACGCCAGACGCGTTACGCTAAACGCCTGACGGCGAGAATCTCAACGGTGAGACGATTAGAAGCTGAGAACCTAAGGAAAATAACGAAATTAACGGTATTAACGAAAATAGCGGAATTAACGTATTTTGTAAAATTCGAAATTCAAAATGTAGTTTAAGCGATATTAACGAAAATAACGAGAATAACGTGCCAAACGTTTTTGTCAAATTCGCATTTCGCAATTCGCAATGCACGTTGTGTTTAGTGTCTTGACTTTTTTCGTATTTTCACCTATATATTATAGAGCCTCAAGTTTGTAGCGTAGTTTCTTCTAAGGAGCGCGGTATGTCTTTTGAGGATGTTGTAAAAAACAGTAAATTCATGCTGGCAGAAGCGTCAGTAGTCGAGTCACTGCGGCGCTCGAACAGGGTGGAGCTCCACCCCCGGCTTGTTCACTCTCCACTGATATACGACAGAAAAGGAAGAGAAGAGTTAGCGAATCTGTATAACGAATACATCGGTGTTGCGGAGAAATCCGGGTTGCCTATGGTTACCCTGACGCCGACCTGGCGCGCTAACAGGGAAAGGTTATCCGAAGCCGGGATCGCGTGCGACGTCAACAAAGATGCGGCTGATTTCATGAAGCAGATCCGTAGCCAATGGAATACATGGCGCGATAATATTTTTATTGGCGGCCTGATCGGGTGCAGGAATGACTGTTACAAAGCCGTCGAGGCCATCGATATGGAAGAAGCAAACGATTTCCACTCCTGGCAGATAAACAAACTCGCAAAAGCCAACGTCGATTTCCTCATCGCAGAAACATTACCGGCGCTTTGTGAAGCGATCGGTATTGCACAGGCGATGGGTGCAACCACGTATCCGTATACCATAAGTTTTGTGATAAACCGGCAGAGTCAAGTCCTCGATGGAACCAGCTTGGAATACGCGTTTAGAACCATAGATTCACTTTGCGATAGGCCTCCACTTGGATATATGGTCAATTGCTCTCATCCTTCTTTCCTACGGGCAGGTGAACAGCCCGATCTGGTTTTGTCCCGCCTTATTGGCATCCAGGCAAATGCATCTTCTCAGGACCAGACTGATCTGGAAGGCGCTGCAACACTAAAGGTTGATGACATCCCGGCGTGGGGGGACCAAATGGTCGAACTGAACGCGAAATATGGTGTGAAAATCCTTGGTGGTTGCTGTGGCACAAGCGCTGCCCACCTGCAATACATCGTCGACAACATACCACGATAATAACGAAACGCTGCACGCTATACGCATAACGCTTCACGCACCAACTGTCATTCTCTGGTTTAGCCAGGGAATCCAGACGGCACACGGTGCTATACGCAACATCTTCAACTACGCTCGTCATTGCGAGCGAACGTTGTGAGCGCGGCAATCTCAGTCGGTAAGCGGTATTAGCGATATTAGCGAAATTAACGATAATAACGGGAATAGCGAAAATAGCGAGAATAACGCACTTAACGTCTGTGAAGATATGCATCATCGTGAGAGAGTCTGTGAGTCGTTAGTGAGCCCCTAGTTTATAATACCCCAGTTGAGTAGATCAAGAAAAGCTCGACAATCACGGGTATTTGGTTATATTTTACTGATTTCCAGGGTCGGTCAATCCAGGTAAGATTAGATTGTCCGTGAGTATAAATACAAATGGGAGGAACAATGACTTTACGAATGACCTTCGCCATAGTGATCGGCGTGTTCATTGCTTTTATTTGTGCTCATGCACAGGCACCTGATACGCTTTGGACGAAGACTTATGGAGAATGGAACAACGAGGAACCCCATGGTATCTGCCAGACACCTGACAGTGGTTACATTGTCGTCGGCATAACGAATAGCATGGGAGCTGGCGACTGGGATATCTATTTGATTAAAACGGATCCTGATGGTGATACAATGTGGACGCAAACGTATGGAGGTTCGAATCCTGATGCGGCTCATGCGATGTGTCTTGCCCAGGATGGTGGTTATATCATCGTCGGTACCAGAGACATTACAGATTGGAACGTACTCATGATGAAGACAGATTCGCTGGGCAGTGTGCTATGGACTGAAGAGGACGGCGGAATGCTGCGTGACTGGCTCAATGGTGTGTGCCCAAATCCTGGCGGCGGATATGTTGCTGTTGGAGAAATCAACGTGAACAGTTGGAATACTTCGGGTAATCTTGGGATTCTTGCATTTGATGATAACGGCAACCAAAACTGGATCAGGTCATATGGCGGTAGCAGTTATGATGGCGGCACCTCGATCGATACAACAACTAACGGGTACATAATTGGCGGATTCACGAATTCTTATGGCGCCGGTGGTTCAGATGTATGGCTTGTGCGCACAAACGCATCGGGCATATCACAGTGGACACAAACGTTTGGAGGAGTTGAGAACGATTGGGCTTCGTCAGTGGCTTCGACTGCTGACGGTGGATACATCATCGCTGGATACACTGCGTCATACGGAGCCGGCAGCTGGGATGCTTATTTGATAAAAACCGACAGCAATGGTGACAGCATCTGGACGAGGACTTACGGCGGCAACCTTTACGACGCAGCGCTGCACGTTTTCCAGACTGATGACGGCGGCTATATTATCACCGGCTTTACTGGCGGTATTGGTGAGTGGATCGGCGGAGATATCTGGATCATGAAAATCGATGAGAACGGTGATGAACTATGGACCAGTACATATGGCGGTGTGTATGAGGATTGGGGATTCATTACCAGACCGACCTTTGATGGTGGCTATATTGTTGCCGCGAAGACACGTTCAATAGGGGCCGGAGAAACCGATATTTATCTTATAAAACTGGCACCGGAAACGGGAATTGCTGAGAATGAAGGTTCTGTGACGAGAGATCTGGCGCTTGGTGCGACCATTGTGCGCGGTCCCCTACCCTTACCATCGAACAAAGAGTTTAAGGTCTTCGATATCAGCGGCCGCGAGGTGACGCCTCACAATCTACGACCAGGTATATACTTCATAGAGATCGAGAATGACGTAGTACAGAAAGTTATAAAGGTGAGATGAAAACAACATTCCGAATTTCGAAATTTACATACATTACTAAAAACGTTATTCCCGTTGAACTCGCTAATATCGTTATTATCGCTGGAACAAAACTGTGACGTATGACACTAACAGGATTAACGGGAATAACGACATTAACGCAACCAACGAAACCAGGTAGGGAACTGGCTCCGCAAAGTGCCTGTCTCAAAACGAAGCCCTG
>JAOUFJ010000051.1 GCA_029858255.1 candidate division WOR-3 bacterium
TACCTCTTCATAGGTGCTCACACCAGGACCAGCCAGATCTGCTTTTTTGTCTGCACTACCTGCCATTATCTTCCTCCTTCTTAATTGTCAGATGATTTTCTCTTCATCCAGAGAAAAGTGCCAGTCTGCGAAAATCTGAAGTTTTTATTAATGTCGCGGGATTCTTAAAAGAATCCGACTGCCGGAGCTATTATCTCCAGAATAGAGTAAAAGTCAAGAATAACAATTGATTGACATCCTTATCCGCAAGGCTATAATGTGCTGATGAAGATTTTTATCAGCGGCGCTGAAGGAGCTCTGGGACAGGAAATGACGCGGCTGCTGCGCAACGAGAAGATCAAATTTCTGGCAATCGACGTCAAACAGCTCGACATTACCGATTTCAAAGCGACGAACAGAGTTTTGTTGGAATACCATCCGGACGTCATACTTCATTTTGCCGCAGTGAGTGACGTTGATACGTGTGAAGTTGAGCAAGACCTGGCTTTGCGGGTCAATGCGTTAAGCAGCATGGGGTTGGCAATAATTGCCAAGAAGATCGGCGCAAAGATGCTTTATACTAGCACGAATTTCGTCTTTGATGGAAATAGTGAGGAAGCTTACTCAGAGTATAGTGAGCCGAACCCCATAAGTGTATATGGAAATACAAAATTACTGGGCGAGCGTTATGTGAGGGATATCTGTGAGCGTTATTATATTGTTCGAACATCCTGGCTGTTCGGTAGAAACTCGAAGACGTATATATCAAAATTCCTTGCCGCAGAAAAGAAACCCGGTTCGATCGACGTCATCTGTGACCAGTTTGCTTCTCTAACCTATATTGAGCATCTTGCTGAGGCGATATTGCGCGTGATTACATCTGACAACTATGGCATATACCATATCGTTAACAGGGGTGTTGCCTCATGGCTTGACTTTGTCTTGAGAGCAAAAAAAATAATGAGATTCAAAACTAATGTCAGAGCGATCAAAATGGAAGAGCTAAATCTGCCGGCAAGCCGTCCACGGTATTCGCCGCTGGAATCGAACAATTATGAATTTCTTTTCTCCTGCCAAATGAAATCATGGGAAGAAGCCTTGAATGATTTTATCAAAATATTACTACAAAAACCTTGATTTTTAGTCAGTTATTACTATAATTCACTCAACAATGAAGGGATTGATACTTTCTGGCGGTTTCGGTACACGGTTGAGGCCGTTGACTTATACTGGCGCCAAGCAGCTGATTCCTATTGCCAACAGACCAATTATCTATTATGGAATTGAATCGTTGGTGCGCGTAGGTATAAAAAATATCGGTATCGTTGTTGGCGATACAAGGGAAGAAGTGGTCAATACGGTCGGCAACGGCGAGGGATGGGGGATCAAGATCGAATACCTCCCCCAGGAATCACCCTTGGGTTTAGCCCACGCCATCAAGATCGCTCGCGAGTTCCTGGGTACTGAACCCTTCATGATGTATCTTGGCGATAATATCCTGAAGGACAATCTCATAGATGTTGTGAAGCAATTCGAGAAGAATCAACCCAATGCTCTGATTCTCCTGACTGAAGTCAATAATCCACAGGAATTCGGCGTGGCGGTTGTTGATGACCAGGGTAGGGTGAAGAAATTGATCGAGAAGCCGAAAGAACCTCCGTCTAATCTCGCGCTGGTCGGTATATATCTCTTTGATAAAGAGATTCACAATGCGATTGAACATATACAGCCTTCGTGGCGTAATGAATTAGAGATAACCGACGCAATACAGTGGCTGTTGGACAACGGCTATCGTGTCGAAGCCCAAACTGTGAAGGGCTGGTGGAAAGATACGGGCAAACCCGAGGATATAATAGAAGCCAATTTGCTGATTTTGCAGGATATCGAACCGGACAATAAGGGCGAGGTCATAGACTCCACATTGAACGGCCGCATCGTGATAGGAAAGGGTGCCGTTATCGAAAAGAGTATCATCCGCGGACCGGCAATAATCGGCGAAAATTCGAAACTTTATCGGGCTTATGTCGGACCTTTTTCTTCGATCGGCGCCAATGTAACGATCGAAAATTCCGAGGTGGAGTGTAGCGTGATAATGGATGGAGCAACAATATGCAACCTGGAGAACCGTATTGACCGCTCGATACTCGGCAGGAACGTCGTCATCAATCAGATCAATGAATCACCGAGAACCCATAAATTCATTCTCGGTGACCAGAGCTACGTTCAGATAATTAAGTGATTGGAGTCAATGATGGCCAATGAAAAATTGATACAAGGTGTGTCGATCAAAAACCTGAAGTTGATACCCGATGAGCGTGGACGATTGATGGAAATACTTCGCGTCGACGACAAGGAATTCTCAAAATTCGGTCAGGTGTATGTTACCACTGCATATCCAGGGGTAGTCAAAGCATGGCATTGCCATAAGCTTCAGGACGATAACATGACCGTTCTGTGCGGCATGGCAAAGATCGTGCTATATGATGACCGCAAAGATAGCCCGACCCACGGACTGACCAATGAGTTTTTTATCGGCGAACATAATCACATACTGATACATATACCAAAATTTGTGTGGCATGGCTTCAAGTGCGTCAGCAGTAGTGAAGCGATGATCGTCAACGTAGTTACAGAATGCTATGATTACGCAAACCCTGATGAGTACCGCAAGCCTGCTCACGGTTCGGATATTCCTTACGACTGGTCGCGTAAGGATGGTTAGCATTTTTATTCTTTCACAATTTCAGCAATGAAAGTACTTGTAACCGGTGGATGCGGGTTTATCGGCTCCAATTTCATCCGGTATTTTGCAGCAAGATATCCATCTAATAAAGTTCTCAATGTTGACAAATTAACGTATGCCGGAAACCTCGAGAACCTCAGTGGACTGGAAAAGAAAAGAAACTACCGTTTTGTGAAAGCAGACATAACCAATGCCGTACAAATGAAAAGGCTGTTCAAAAAATTCAATCCGGATCGGGTTGTAAATTTTGCCGCGGAGACCCATGTTGACCGCAGCATTACAACCCCTGGCGATTTTCTCAAGACCAATTTTCTTGGCGTTGGCGTATTATTGAATTGCGCACTCGAATACGGTGTCGAGAAGTTCCTGCAGGTATCGACCGACGAGGTCTATGGTTCGATCGCACGGGGCAAGTTTCGAGAGGGCTCTGTCCTCAACCCTTCGAGTCCATATTCTGCGAGTAAAGCGGCAGCCGATGGTCTGGTGATGGCGTATTACCGTACCTATGGCCTGCCAGTGGTGATTACTCGCTCTTCTAATAACTACGGACCCTATCAGTTTCCAGAGAAATTCATACCTCTTGTGATATTCAACGCGATGAACGGCAAGAAGATTCCCGTGTACGGCGATGGCCTGCAGGTCAGGGACTGGATATATGTTGAGGATAACTGCCAGGCTATTGATCTCGTTCTGCACAGAGGTAAGATCGGAGAGATATATAATGTCGGCGGTCAGTACGAACGTGCTAACATGTACGTTATAAAAAAAATACTTAGCATTCTGAAGAAACCGGTTGAGCTAATTGAATACGTGGAAGACCGTCCCGGGCATGACCGGCGCTATGCTCTGTCCATTGCCAAGGTACGAAGCCATCTTGGGTGGCAGCCAAAAATATCCTTTGAAGTCGGCCTCGCAAAGACAATAAAATGGTACCGGATGAACAGCGGATGGTTGAAGAACACCCAGACCGGTGCCTACCGCAGTTTTTACAGAAAGTACTACAGCAAACTGGGACTGACACAAATCTAGCGACTCGTTCACGCCCCGACGTCATTCTCCGGTTCAACCGGGGGATCCAGGGTTACGCCGCACGCTGGAGACACGCTTTGCTGAAGACATGCTGCGCTGAAGTCACGTCGCTTCGCTGCAGAATCTGAAGAGGCAGAACGAACAATGGTCATTCTCCGGCTTGGCCGGGGAATCCAGATTCTGTCCAAGTGTCACACGCCTCCCCGTCATTGCGAGTCCGCCACAGGCGGACGCGGCAATCTCAGTAATCAAACAAAAACTGACGAAATCAACGTTTGTTGTATCAAATATCGAAATACAAATGACCAAAACATGTTCTCAACGGTAATAGCGGGATTAGCGCAATTAACGAACCAAACGTTTTTTGTTTTCAACGATATTAGCGATAATAACGGACAAAACGGTATTAACGAGATTAACGATTTTTTCAATTTCGCAATTCGCATTTGGAATTCCTCAATTATTCGTCGTTAGTTCATATTGACACTCCGTTGTGATTAGATATAATGAAAATGCGGGTCGTTAGCTCAGTTGGCAGAGCATCGGATTTTTAATCCGGTGGCCGCAGGTTCGAATCCTGCACGACCCATTTTGATTATGAAAACTCAAAAATCCCTCGTGGTTTTCCTTACCCATCACTATTCTGCGAACATGTGTGTCCGGTTGCCTTCATAGGATCATGTTCTCATTATTTCTTGCTGCCATACTGAGCAGTCAGCCGAATACCGGGCCGGTAATGCATTTCTTCTACCGGCCATCTTGCGGTCACTGTATGGATAATCTTCTTACCGATATTCCAAATCTCAAGAAGAAATATGTGTTCAGTCTAAAGAAATATGACATAGACATACTGGATAATTACAGGTTGCTTGAGAAAATGGAAGGGGCAAAGGATACATATGGTGATGACCTGCCAGTAATCTTTGTTGGCGACTCGGTGTTTTATGGGCCCGAGAGTTTGTACGCCAGGCTCGAAGTTGTGCTTAAAGCATTTCCCCAACCGAAACCCCCGGTCGTCAAAGAATTGGAGAAAGAGGATACATTACCCACTATTGAAGGAGAGATTGAAATCCTCTATTTCTACCAGCCCGGCTGCCGTGAGTGTGCGCGTCTCGAAGCTCTCTTCAATAATCTGGAGAAGAACTACGAAAAAATTCATATCTCGAAGCATGACATACTATCCGACACCAACAAGATCAAGCTGGAAGCGCTTTCCGCAGCGATCGGCATTCCTGAGAACGAAAGGCTCATCGTTCCGGTTATCATCGTCGGCAGGAATTACTTGCTGAAGGAGCAGATAACTTCGGAAAACGTGTTTGAATTGTTCGAAAAACATGAGAAACTCAGCCAGGCTGCAGTTGATACAGTACTGCAGAATGCCGAGAGCGATATTTTTAGACGATTTGGCCGGTTTTCATTGTTGGGCATAGTGTTTGCCGGTTTGCTTGACGGGGTCAACCCTTGTGCCTTCGCAACGATCATATTCTTCGTGAGTTATCTTCTATTCCTCGGCCGCAGGCGCCGGGAAATAGTGCTGATGGCAATTTCTTTTATCGGCGCGGTATTCATTGCTTATTTTCTCATCGGAGTGGGTGCTTATAACCTGTTAAAATACCTCACCGGCTACGATATTGTTGCGAGAATCATTTTTGTGTGTTTTGGCATAATTGCCTTTGTTCTTGGAATTTTGAGCCTGCGTGATTACCTTTATGCAAGAAGAGGACAACTGGATAAGATGATTCTCCAACTACCTCTCGGTATTAAACAGCGGATCCATCGTGACATAAAGGAGAAAACGGCAATGGGCGGCATCGTGTTCGGCTCCTTTGTGGCCGGTTTGCTGATTTCATTTCTGGAATTCGGTTGTACCGGGCAGATATACTTACCGACGATCACTTTTATGATATCCAAGGCAGGATGGCAGCTCAAGCCAGTGCTGTCCCTTGTGCTTTATAATATCATGTTCATCGTCCCGTTGATCCTGTTTGCACTCATGGCCATCATATTCACAACGCAGCGCATCACGAAAACCTTGAGTGCAAGGATCCCCGCGATCAAATTCCTGACCGCGATATTGTTTTTCACCCTGGGTATTCTGCTATTTCTGTCAGCATGAATAGGAAATTGTTATTAGGGGTGCTGGTTCTCATCGTAGTGGTCCTTGTCTGGCTGTTATACCCGACTGAAGAACGAAGATTAAGAAACGACATAAAAGCTCTGAGAAAGGCAGTGGAAAACGAGTCAGTTGAAACAGTCAGCGCGTACCTCGATGTTCAATACCAGGATAATAACAATATGACCCGTGAGGGGCTCATCGATGCGGTAGGTCGTTTCTTTGCCGAAGTCGACTCCATCACCGTGCAAATGAAGGGTTTGAAGGCAAGTATAGACTCGACCACAGCTGATAACGTTATCTTCGCCAGCTGCAGTCTGGGCGTGAGGGTACTGGCTCGATATGAAGGCGAGCGCGTGCTTGCCTTTGGCGGTATAGTCAAACCGAGTACGGTACAGGCAAGGTTCAGAAAGACCGACGGCAAATACCGGGTCTACTACGCCGAGTACTGAACAGCGTTAAATCCGGAAAACCTCAGGTGTAGTACGGAAAATCACAAAAAATAAGCGGATTTGTTGACAAATGATGAAAACCCGCTATAATACACACATGGTTTTTAAGAAAGTCATGAAAAAGCTGGAGTTTCCCGAACTCGAACACAGAATACAGGAGTTCTGGGACGAGAGGGGTATTCTTGCCAAATACATTACAAAGAACAGAGGCAAGAAGAAATGGTCGTTCCAGGACGGGCCGATCACTGCCAATAACCCGATGGGAGTGCATCACGCCTGGGGTCGTACTTATAAAGACATATTCCAGCGTTATAAGACCATGAGGGGTTTTGACCAGCGCTATCAGAATGGTTTTGACTGCCAGGGGCTGTGGGTTGAGGTGGAGGTGGAACGAGAACTTGGTTTCAAGTCGAAACGCGATATTGAAGCTTTTGGCATCGATCGTTTTGTCGAAAAATGCCGGGAGAGGGTACATAAATATTCAATGATACAGACCGAATCCTCGATCCGGGTCGGCATGTGGATGGATTGGGGAGACTGGAAGACATCGATGGATGATAAGGATTGGCTGAAAAAGAGCCATTCCTATTATACGATGAGCGAGATCAATAACTATACGATCTGGCATTTCCTTAAAAAGTGCCATGAGCGCGGTTTCATTTACGAGGGTGTTGATGTAATGCCCTGGTGCGCACGCTGCGGCACCGCGATCAGCGACATGGAGATCGCTACTGAAGGATACAAAGAATTGACCCATAAGGCAGTTATCGTGCGTTTCCCCATAACCGGACGGACAGATGAGTATCTGCTGGTCTGGACAACGACGCCCTGGACCTTGACTTCCAATAGTGGGGTTGCCGTGCATCCTGCAATGGCATACGTGAAGGTGAAAAATAACGGTAGCGTCTACTACCTTTCAAAGAACTTGACGAGCGTATTGAAAGGCAAGTACGAAGTAATCGAGGAACTGCCGGGTAAAGCGCTACTCGGATTGACTTATACCGGTCCTTTTGACTATCTACCGGCCCAGAAAGACGTGGTTCACAAGGTCATTCCATGGGAAGAGGTCAGCGAGACCGAGGGGACCGGTCTTGTTCATATCGCGCCGGGCTGCGGAAAAGAGGATTTTGCGCTCGGAAAAGAATTCGGGCTGAAGACGATCGCGCCGCTCGATGAACTGGGCGTTTACATCGAAGGCTTTGACTGGCTTTCGGGCAAGGATGTAGGTGACGTGGCCGAAGCAATAATCGAAGATCTAAAGAAACGCGATATGCTATATTCGGTCGGAGATTATGCCCACCGTTATCCGGTTTGCTGGCGCTGCGACAGCGAGCTCGTGTTCAGACTCGTCGATGAATGGTTCATCTCCATGGACGCGCTTCGTGATGAGATCGCAGAGGTCGCGAAGAAGGTTGAAAAATGGCTCCCTGAATTCGGTCTTGCCCGGGAACTGGATTGGTTGAAGAACATGTCGGATTGGTGTGTTTCAAAGAAACGCTACTGGGGTCTTGCTTTGCCCATCTGGAAATGCAGATGCGGTCATTTCACGGTGATTGGCAGCCGTGATGAATTGAAGGAGAAAGCAGTCGAGGGTTGGCAGGAGTTTGAGGGCAATTCTCCGCACCGTCCCTGGATCGATAAGGTTAAGATC
>JAOUFJ010000052.1 GCA_029858255.1 candidate division WOR-3 bacterium
TTAGAAAAAAAGGCCGGGCTGAAAGGCGAGATCGTAAGCAGCCTCCAGCTGGCAAAAATACCCGGAGACAGCAAAGAGAAATATTCACGCGAATTGATCGATGCGTACATCACCAGCTCAGCAGCGCGGGTTTGCGACCTGAAGGTCCAGAAATACATAAGCTATGACCTGCTCAAGAGGTCGATTGGATTTCTGCTTATCGCGCTCGCACTTGGGTTTATCCAGCCGGCGTTTCTTCCTGGACGATTCTGGTATGCGCTTCACCACCGCCTCGAATATCAGGTCTCGCCCGGGAACAAGGAATACCCCAAAGACGTTGCGGCGGAGATCACACTGCGCCTGTCAGGAGTATACATCCCGAAAACCGTTGACCTGAAACTCAGTACTGTTGAAAAAACAGTACGCCAGAAACTGAAGGTTGAGTCCGGTGTCGCAGCCAGCAATGTAACCATTTCAGATCCGCTGGTCTACAGTTTCGAGTTCTTCGAACATAAAACAGCACCATATGAATTATACCCGATCGAGCCGCTGTCTATTGAAAATCTGACATTCCGTCTCGAATATCCTGCCTACACAAAACTCCATGAGGAAACAAGGGCCGGTCGCCAGTTGATCGTGCCGTATGGTACCGTAGTGAATGTTCAGGGGAAGGCATCGCAAACACTGAACGATGCCCGGTTCGAATTCGGCGACACGGTTTCCCTTGAACACGAGGGCAGAGAGTTTAATGGGCAGTTCGTTGTGAGGGAAAGCGGCACTGCAATGCTGCACTTGACCGCACGGAGTGAATTACAGGAGCCGATAAGAATTTATGCAATCCCGGACCTTGCACCGCTTGTCGATATTTACTACCCGGGGTTTGATGTGGATCTGCCGTACGACCAGAAACTCGACATTGGCGTGAGATGCAGTGATGACTACGGGCTTGCCGCAGTGGTTTTCTACTATTCTTTTCGCGAGGAATATTCACGTCCCTTGCCATTGGAGCCGGGGGCTTTCGAAGATACTGCCGTTTTCAACTGGGATCTTTCCGGGCTGGGTATGCTGCCTGGTGATGAGGTGTCTTATTATGTTCTGGTGCGTGATAATAGCGGGCATGTCACGAGGAGCAACAGTTACAGTGTTCACTTCCCGACGATGGAACAGATGTATGAAGAAGTTAACGAGAAGGAAACCTTGTTGCAGATCGACATCGCGGATATGCAGTCCGAGCATGCCGAGCAGATGAAAGAAGCCGCGCGGATACAGGAGAAGATCATGAAGGAACGCGATTTCTCCTGGGCTGAGCAGGAGCAATTGAGCGAGACGATACGGAAGGAAGAAGAGATCCTGACAAAGATCGGCGAGTGGCAGGAGGAATTGGAGAAGACCATCGAGAAATTAAAAGAGGGCGTGATCCTCGATCAGGAATCGATCGAAAGGCTGAGAGAGATCAGCCGGATACTCGAGGAGATCGCTCCCGAGGAGCTGAGGAAGGCGCTGGAGGATCTGCGCCTGGCAATGGAGCAGAAGCCGGCCGACATCCCCAAAGCGCTCGAACAATTGAAGCAGCGACAGGAAGAACTGGCAAAAGCGCTTGAGCGGTCGCTGGAAATATTGAGGCGTTATGAGCAGGAAGAGAAGTTGAGGCAACTTGCCGAGCAGACCGAGGAACTGGCCGAGCAGCAGGAACTTGTGGATGAGTTATCCGAAACAGACGAGGAACTTGCGGCGGAGAAACAACAGGAAATAGATCAAGCAATGGAGGAGCTGGCAAAAAAGATGAACGAGCTCGCTCTATCCGAGGGGTTGGAGCAGGAAATAAAGGATGCCCTGCAGCAGATGGCCCAGCAGATGCAGGAAATGAAAAATGCCAGCAGCGGGGATAAGAAATCCGGATTGAAGAACCTGGCAATGGGATTGCAGCAACTCTATAAAAAACTGACACAGGGACGGTTTGTGAACCTGCGGGAGAATCTGCTTGAAAGCCTCAAGCAGATCATCGAAACTTCCAAAGCGCAGGAAGGATTGATAAAAAAAATTGATGACGGATTGAAAGTAGACCCTGGCATGCAGCAGGAAATAATCCAGGCAACCGAAACGATCGCCGAGAGTCTTTTCCAGCAGCAGTCCAAGAGTTTTCTGGTAGGTCCTCAGATCGGCAAGGGTCTGGCCAGAGCGACCTTGCGGATGCAGGAAGCGCAGAGAACCAGTGTTCAGGGTAAGGCCAACAAGGCCCTCGCTACCGAGGCGATGAAGGAATTGAACCTGGTAGCGCGTGATATTCTTTTCGCGCTCAAGATGATGATGGAGGACGGCTCATCAACCGGAATGAATTCGTTCATGCAGCAACTTGCCAATATCACGAGCGGTCAGATGATGCTCGGTCAATCCCTGATGAACATTCTGCCGATACCAATGCAGGGACTCAGCCAGGGGCAGAAAGCGCAGCTCCGCCGCCTTGCCGCGCGCCAGCGCGAGTTGAGGGAGGCTCTTCAATCACTCAAGGGCGAGGCCGCGGCCGGTAAGTATCAGGATATTCTTGATAACATGATCGGCGAAATGGAGGAGATCGAGCAGGAATTGTTTCAATACAAGCTGGACCGTGAATTGATCGAGCGGCAGCGCAAAGTAATTTCAAAATTGCTGGACAGCCAGCGTTCAATACGCAGGGAAGATTTCTCTCAGAAACGGGAGAGCAAACCGGGTCAGGACGTTCTTGACCGGACGAGCCCGGCCGCATTATCCAGGGAACTCGGCACCGACGAGCTGCGCAGGTTGCTTCAGGAAGAATTGAGGAAACCTTATCCAAAAGAATATGAGATGTATATAAGAGAATATTTCAGAGCGCTGCTGGGAGAAAAATGATCGTATTTTTTCTGGTGCTGAATATGGAAGCCCGCATCGATAGTCTCGAGAATAGTTTCGCGCAGAACCGGCAGATCGAGACGCTGCTCGAACTCAGCAAATGCCACATAACGACGGGTGAATATCACAAGAGCATTGAATTCTTAAAGAAGAATGAGCGGTATTTCGTTGAGGACCTGGACAAAGCGCGGCTAATGTATGAAAACGGCAGCGTGTACCTGTTCGCCGGTGATGTGGTCAAAGCCCATGATACATACCTGAGGTTGATGAGCAGCTATCCACAACTCGACGTTGCTAACGACGCGGCCGAACGGCTTTATTTGATCGAGACGGCACAGGATGACACAGTGCAGCTCAAGAACTTGGTGAACCTCGTGCGTTTGTTCGAGACCGGCCAGTATGGATCGGCTATCGATTCGGCCCGGAAATTATTGAAAACACCGGTCGGCGCTCATGCTTACTACTATCTTGCGCTTGTTTACAGTTCGATGAATGATCTGCCTCTTGCCCTGGGTACGCTCGTGGAACTCAACAAGGAATATCCGGGACACAGAATAATTGAAGCCTTTTTGCTCCAGTCCGATATCTACGTAGCACTGGAGAAGAAAAAGGAAGCGCGGGAAATCCTTGAGGATTTGATCGTGCGTGAGCCGAACACGATATACGCGTTAAAGGCTCGTCAAAGATTGGAAAAGCTGGAGGAAGGTCAGTAAACCGTTTGGTAACGCCGCTGCCTGTCATTGCGAGGACGCCGCAGGCGGGCGAAGCAATCTCCTAGGTCAGCGCTCACTAATACTGAGATTGCTTCGCTTACGCTCGCAATGACCAGGAGAGAGTTGAGGTTGCCGCGTCGTCCCGCATTATATACTATCAAAAAGGTGCCGGACTTCTCGCAATGACAGAGGATTGGCGATTCTGACGCGGGGAGAGAATAGTAGTTTGGGTTGCTTCGGTGCTCCTAAGCAACCGACCGGAGCGCCGTGACTAGTTTCTCTATGCCCTCTGGGCCTTTAACCTCGTAGATCTTCATACCCAGATCCTGGGCAGGGATCAAATCGACACTGTACCGGTCGCCGACAACCAGACATTCATTTGGCGAAACACCCATTGCCCCGGCGGCTTCACGGAACGTTCTGGGATTTGGCTTCATGGTGCGGAAACTGTTATATGTAAAGACACGGTCGAACAGATCCTGTACTTTGAGCGCTTGGAGGATACGGTTTGCCTGCACTTCATTGTTGTTAGTCAAGATCGCAAGTTTAAAACGTTTTTTCATGCCCTGGAGTATTTTTCTGAGTTCACCGTTTGCCGACAGATAATCGCGCGGGTCGAAGTAGGCGATGTTTTCCTTATGCCAGACTTCGACCGGCATGCCGAAGCGGATCAAGGTCAGCGTATAGGGTACCGGAAAGCCGTGTTTTTCTTTTAACTTCTCGCGCGTATCCTCGATCAACATCTTTGCTTCATCGACCGGTATCTTCTTGAGTTTGGCGAGAGCATGATATGCCGCTTCGGCGAATTTGGTGCGCACTTCAGTGCTGTTGTAGAGCGTGCCGTCCAGATCAAAGAGTATAACCTTAATCATAATTGTTCCGGGTTTCGTGTTGTAGTATCAGCTGGCCGCTACTGAGCGCTCCTTTTCTGCAGTCGCTCCCAGATCATATCGACCTCTTCCTGATATTCCTTGATCGGTACGTCATCATGCCACTTGAACAGATGTCCGAACCTGCCCTGTAGTTTCATGAACTCGGTTATCGGTTTCTTTTCCTTTGGTTTTACCGTTATCCGGTACTTTCCGTTTTCATATTCGTATAGGGGCCAGACGCAGGTTTCGACCGCGAGTTTGGATACCTTGATCGTTTTTTCAGGAACGTATGCCCAGCCGAGCCGGCATGGCGCATAGATATTAATAAAAGAAGGTCCGTCAGCGTTCAATGCCTTTTGTACTTTGGTCACCAGGTCGTTCCAGTAGCCGATCGTGGTCTGGGCTGCGTAAGCAGGTTCATGGGCAATGATGATCTCGGTCAGATTTTTTCTGATCTGCATTTTGCCCGGTATCTTGGTGCCGGCCGGCGAGGTTGTCGTGTGAGCGCCGCGGGGCGTAGCTGATGAACGCTGGATCCCCGTATTCATGTATGCCTCATTGTTGTAGCATACATATAGCACGCGGTGGCGTCTTTCGATCATACCGGAAAGAGACTGCAGTCCGATGTCATAAGTGCCGCCGTCACCACCAAAAGCGATGAAACGGAGGTCTTTCTGGATCTTGCCTTTTTTCTTGAAGGCGCGGTAGGCAGCTTCGACGCCGGACATCGTGGCCGCGACGTTCTCGAACGCGTTATGGACATAGGGAACATTCCATGCTGAAAAAGGATAGATCGTACTCACGACTTCCAAACATCCTGTGGCAGCACCAACTACAACCGGTTGCTCGGCTGCAGTCAATACCATACGCGCGGCAATTGTTGCGGCGCAACCAGCACAAGCACGGTGGCCACCCATGAATTTTTCTTTCTGAGCTGCTAATTGTTTAAGTGATGCCATTATTCCCCCCTTACTCCGTAGTAGACAATATCTTTGTCAACTTTGCCTGATTTCTGTATTGCATAGAGTTCCATATAGATGTCTTCGATATCTTCGATACTGATATCACGACCTCCGAGGCCGTACACGTAGTTTTTCAGGAGGGGACGGGCATTAGAATCGTAAAGTATGGAGCGGCATTCATTATACAGATGACCGCCCATTGTCGACATAGTATCAGCGCGGTCCAGGATGCCCAGTACTTTCACTTTCGAAATAGCTTTGAGCATCGCGTCCTTGGGGAACGGACGGTAAACGCGGCATCTTACAAGGCCGGCTTTCTTGCCTTGCTCGCGCAATCTGTCGACCGTCACCTTACCCGTTCCGCCGGTCGAGCCCATGGCAAGTATTGCCACTTCGGCATCGTCCATTTTGTACTCATCGACAAGCGGGTAGTGGCGGCCGAATTTCTCGCCGAATTCCTTCTGGACTTCGTCAATGATCGGCAGCACGTGATTCATCGCGTCTATTTCAGAACGCTTGTGCTCAAAGAAATAATCCTGCAGGTCCAGCGCGCCCAGGGTTATTGGATTATCAACATCGAGGAGCGATGTTTTGACCTGGCGTGTGCCCAGGAATTTGGGTACTGCGTCGTCATCGACCATTTCGACGCGCTCCATGCTGTGGCTGATGATGAATCCGTCAGTGGTGACCATTGCCGGCAGCAGCGCCTTCTCGGCGATCTTTACGGCCATGATCGTAGTATCATATGCTTCCTGAGTGTTCTCGCAGAATATTTGGATCCAACCGGCATCTCTTGACGCAAGCGAATCTGAATGGTCGCAGTGAATATTGATCGGGCTGGAAAGGGATCTGTTTACGAGACATATCACGATCGGTAACCGCAGGCCGGCCGCGATGAAGAGGATTTCGTGCATCAGGGCGAGTCCCTGCGATGAGGTAGATGTCATGACCCGCGCGCCAGTTGAGGAAGCGCCGACGCATGCGCTGATCGCCGAATGTTCGCTTTCTGCGGGGACGAATTCGGTATCTACTTCACCGTCGTGTACGAATTTTGAGAACAGCTGGACGACTTCGGTGGCGGGCGTGATCGGATAGGCGGCGACGACGTCGGGATTTATCTGACGCATCGCTTCGGCCATTGCTTCGTTTCCAGTTCTGGCAACGATCATTTTTCCTCCCTTACCATTTTGATAGCCTGTATCTTGGGTGGACATTCCTCAGCGCAGATTCCGCAACCTTTGCAGTACCGGTAGTCGATGCCCTTAACTTTGCCGTCTTTGACGATGATCGCCGAGTCCGGACAGTAGATCCAGCAGATGAAGCAATTTGTGCACTTCTTCTCATCCCAGATGGGCTTCTCACTGCGCCAGTCGCCGGTTTCAAACTGTTCGCTCGAGCCGCCTTCAAGGACCAGGCCGATCGGTAATTCTTTCCAACCTTTCTTCTCTTTCTTCATGCTTTTGCCTCCTCGTAAGCGCGTTTGATCGCCTTGATGTTGCCGTCGACCACTTCCGGACGATTCGGGAATTTGTGCTCCAACCGGATTTTCACGGAGTCAAGCATGTCATTAAAATCGAGCAGTTTGGAGACCTTTATCAGAGCGCCTAACATGGGAGTATTCGGCAGGTCACGTTTTAGTATCTCCGTGGAGATCTTGCTGGCATCAACAACATAAACACTTTGCTTGGTCAGTTTTAATTGCTTCTTTATTTCTTCGGCGGTTTTCTGCGTATTGACCAGGATCACACCGTCATCAGGTAATCCGTCGGTAACATCCACGGTTTCCATGAGTGTGGGGTCTAACACGACTACGATATTGGGGGATTTTATGCCGCAATGCTGGAGTATAGGTTTGTCAGAAATGCGGTTGAATGCAAAGACCGGGGCACCCATACGTTCCGGCCCGTATTCGGGAAATGCTTGTATATATTTTCCGGTTTCGACTGCGGCGTCGGCGAATAGCAGGGCTGCAGTCTTCGCACCCTGTCCACCTCTACCGTGCCACCGTATTTCGAGTAGCGCCATTTCGTGCTCCTTTCTTCCTTAATTATAGGGATAAATATTCAGAAGATTATTTCGGACGAAAACAAGCAAGGGATTTATAACAAAATCTGCTTCGATTCCCTACTAATTAGGTAGCTTAATTATATAGGAATTGGGAGGAAAGTCAAGGGAGACAACTGCATTTTGCATTGCGAATTGCGAAAAGCGAAATTATCACATGAAAAGACGTTATTACCGTTATTTTCGTTTGGTTCGTTAATCCCGTTAATTTCGTTAGTATCGTTATTACCGTTATGCCCGTTTATATCGT
>JAOUFJ010000053.1 GCA_029858255.1 candidate division WOR-3 bacterium
CTGCGTCAGCAACGAGCGAACTCGCGAGGTCGATTTCCGCCCGGATCGGCGATCTGAATTTAAAGGGTTTGATCTTCTTTGCCTTTTGAATTGCACGGACGGCTTTTAATGAGATCTCTTTCTGGACATCTTGCGGATGACGGCATTGCGCCGCTGCCCTCGAGATGCCGCGCTTCGCGATCACTGTCTCAACAGATTTACCCAGGAATTTTCTGACTTCCTTGATGAGCAGATCGTCGCCGCTGACCAGCGCCACAGGCACGCCGTAGTACCCGGCAAGTGCCGCGTTGATCTCGGTTTCGCCAACAGTGTGTCCGTTTATGTTTACGCGATATATTGAAGCCGATGAGTAGGTGTGGTCCATTCCTGCGGCCCTCGTGCCGGCCATTGCGTGATAACCAATGAAAAATGCCGCGTCGTATTCTTCACTGATGCCGTGCATCATGTAGTATTTTCGAGGTGTGCCTCTTATCAGGGTCACGCCCGGTTCCAGTTCCTCGATCAGGAGATTTTCACCTGAAGCGTGGGAATCGCATACTGTGATCATACCTACGCGTTTCCCGCTTTTTCTTATGCCGCGGACCGCTGCGTTCACTTCCTGAGTGGCGATCCTGCGCATTCGCTCCAGGCTCGCAGAATCTTTCGTGACCTCGCGCCACGAGGAGACCGCGCTGATGCCTTCTATATCAAAGGATATGAATACGTTTATCTTTATCTTCATGCTGGATTATACGCTTACCCCTCATGTTGTCAATGCAGCGTCTCTGAAACTTTGCTCGGTTTTTATAATTCAAGAATTAGCCAATTGGCTAATTCTTGAATTGCTAGTGCGAACAGGAGGACGAATGCGCACGGTGGGATACAATGGCCGTATCTTCACCCCAACTCATTGACATCGCTTCACAGCCCGCTATAATTAATGAAATACAGGAGGTAGGATTGTGATATTTATCGTCATAGCGCTTGGGATCGTAGTTTTTCTCTGGCTCGTATCTTTCGTGATACAGAAGTTAGAGAAGGCGAAGCGCGAAGAATATATAAAGATGAAACAAGAAGAACGTAAGAAGGAAGAGGAAGCGAAGGAAAGGGCAAACCGCCCCAGGTTTTACTAAGTACATTTTTCAGAACTCAACAAAAGATTGCGAGGGGTCGCTTCTTCGTCGTATTTGACTTCACAGGTCAACTATTTATAATATCATTATGCCGGGTATAGAAGATAAGGTAAAGATAATTCCGATCGAACAGCCGTTTCTGCGCGTCCTGGCTGAGCATGTGAAGGAGAAGTTGGAGTCTAATTCCCCGGATTTTTCACGACTTCTCATGGTATTTCCGTCGCAGCGTAACAAATTCTATTTCCGGCGCTATTTGCTCGAGGAGGTTCATTGCGAAGGGATCATACCGCCGGCGATGAAAACGATCGATGAGTTGATCGCATTCGCATACGAGCAAACCGGCGGCAGCTGTGGCAGGATGCTGGACTCGCTGGAACGTAATTTCCTGTTGAAGAACATCATCGATTCGCTAAAGATCGAGATGTGGCGTGATTTGCCGTTCCTCAGATTCGTTTCGATCGGCGAGCGGTTACTCAATTTTTTCGATGAACTGGCGCGCGAGCGCGTGACGATCGCTGATCTTCAGGAGCTAAGCGCGGCCGGCCATTATCCTGAGAAGTATATAGAAGACGAACTCCCCATCTTAAAGAAGATCTACGAGGAATACCGGAACGCACTTGACGCAGCAGGAGCAAGTGATAATGTCGACGTGAACGATTCTGTTTATGAAAAGTTCAGCGCGGATATCCTGAGTGGTTTTGATTTTACGACCATCGCCGGGCTTGCCGGCTTGACCGCGGTCGAGTCAAAGATCGTCGGGACCATCCTGTCAGACATTCCGTCAGAACTCGTTCTTCACTCGTGCTCGCCCGATGAATTGAAGAAAGCGGCCGACGTCCATGACCCGTTCCATGTTCATCATAAATTATTTCAGACCCTCAATGCAGACCCGCAGGCTGTTTCTATGCTGGGCGGACAGAACACTGTCCATCCGGTGTTGCACGTGAGGTCGCTCAAGAGCGAATCGCAGCAGACGTTTCATCTTCAGTCGGTCCTGCAGGAAGTCGCCAAGCGATACAGTGAGCTGCACCGCGTCGGGATCGTCCTTGCCGACGAGACGATACTCTTTTCCATCACCGAGAGCCTGAAGACGCTGGGCATCGAGTACAACCTCTCGGCCGGCCTTTCCTTCAAGCAATCTTCATTATATTCTTTTCTCGCTCAGCTACACGAAGTGGTGAACAGCGATTATCATTTCGAGGAATTGTTTTCATTCATCCGCCATCCATTGATGAAAAACGCGGTCATCGACCGGCAGGAACTGCGTCCCCTTATCTACGGTCTCGAGAAGACCATGATCGACAGGCAGTGCAATTATTTTGATACGGAAGAATTTGTGGATTCATTCGGGCCGCTCGTCAGCTTCATAAAGCGCTGCTGCGATGCTGTAAATGTCGAATTAGAGTTTTCCGAGTACTTAAGCGGGATTGTGGCATTGCTCAACGATCTGCTGTCGTACAATCAGGAAGTCGTGAAAAGAAGCTCGCCAGATATCAAGGAATTCCTCGACCGTCTGCATGATTTGTCTGCACTGCGTGTTCCGGAGAAGTACTTGCCACAAGGTAAGGCGATGCTGGAATTCCTGCTGCGCGTGCTGGAGAGTGGTCGTTACCATATCCAGGGCGATCCGATGCGCGGCGTGCAGATTATCGGCGTGCTCGAAGCAAGGAACCTCGATTTCGATTGCGTGATCATTCCTTCAATGAATGAGAACATATTCCCGAGGCACAGCGAAAAGGACATGTTTGTGAATCAGGCGCTGAGGCGAGCGGTCAATCTCCCGCACAGCCAGGAGCGGGAAAATCTCTTCTACTACTATTTCACCGAGTTGAAAGAAGGAAAGAAAGAAGTTCATATCTCCTACGTGGCCGAGGAAGATAAGGACATCGCGTCGCGTTTTATCATGCTTGCGTTACCAGGCATGCGCCATGACGACGCGGTCACCAGACTGCAGCAGTGCGCGTTCGCATTACCAAAGCGCTCGGTCGAGAAGAGCAGTGACCTGCTCAAGATAATCTATGGTAAACTGCAGCGGCGGGGCTTGAGCCCGACGGCGCTCTCAATGTACCGGGCATGCCCGTACCAGTATTATCTTCGATACGTACTGGACGTTGCCGAGCCTGCAGAGATAGTCGAGGAACCCGGCGCTCTCGAGTGGGGCAGCATCATTCACGCGGCGCTGCAACATTTCTACTCGCGCCATTTTCCACGTGGTTTCAAGCAGAGCGACATGGACCGGGCAACTTCGCTTCTTGAAATGGAATTCGACAAGGCGATCAGCAGCAACAAGGGGCTGGCCCGCAAACCGCGCGCAGTTACCTACCTCGATGCAGAGATCTATAAAAGGTACCTGCGTAGTTTTCTCGCGGTTGAGCTGGAACGCTTCAACCTGGGTTTTGAAATCGCGAGGGAGGCACTCGAGCATATTGAGAAGCATTACGTGACTGTAAACAGCACGCCCATAAGGCTCACCGGTATTCCAGACCGCATCGACACGCTCGACGAGAAGTACTACGTTATAGATTACAAGACCGGCAGCCTGCCAAAGAACAAGGAACTTGAGATCGGAGATGACTTCCTTGCGTTTCAGCTGCCCATGTATGCCGTGATCTTTTCGAGGGGGAATTTCGACGCCATCGGCGGCATGCTCTACTACAAGATCGATGAAGCGTCCCGAACCAGGGATATCGTCGAAGGCATGAACGTCACCAGTTACCTGACTGATTTTCACGATAAGATCCTCATTCCAACGATAAAAAAGATCCTCGATCCCGATGTCTCGTTCCACCAGACCGACGACCCGGAGTCATGCAAGCATTGCACGTACAAGCAGGTGTGCGGAGAGATCGATGAGTAGCATGATCAAGAACATCGCGCTTGTTTCTGCGGCCGGCTCCGGCAAGACGCACGCGCTCACAAAACGTTTTCTCTTGTTATATCTGCAGGACCCCGGGTATCCTCTCGAGTCTCTGTACGCCATCACGTTCACCAATGCGGCGGCGTATGAGATGAAGGACCGTATCCTGCACTATCTGGATGTGCTCAGCACCGGTGTCGCGAAGACCGATTCCGAGAAAGAAGTGCTGGAATATTTCAGCGGCATATTCCCGGATGTCAAAACGCGCGCTGCAGCACGCAGGCTGCAATTGCTCAACAATCTGTCAGACCTGCACATTTCTACCTTTCACAGCCTTTTTGCTTCTTTCCTTTCCTGCATCCCGTTTGCCGCGGATATCATGCCCGATTACGATATCCTTGATGAAACAAAAGAAGGCGCGCTCCTTGTCCAGACGATCGATGAATTCTTCGAGGCCGCGGGCAGGGATAAAAAGGTTCTAAGGGTCATCAGTGATATGATGGAGCAGCAGGGGAAGGGAATAAAGAGAGGTATCGACCAGCTCTACGAAAACCTCATTAACTGGATGGATTTCTTCGATGAATTGACGGGCCGCGAGCAAAAAGTAGTAGCCGATACCACAAAACATTCCAGTGCCTTTGCTGAATCGCTGAAGAAATTTGTAGCGTTTGTCCATGCGCATGAAGATGCAGCCTGCACCAAGACCACGGGCAGGATGAACACGTACCTTGCCAATTTCCTTAGCAAGATCGAGGAAGCGGCTGCTGCCGGCGATGCCGAAGCACTCAAACCCTTATTTGCTGAGTTTTTGGAAAATGGGATCGAGAGCAAGAAATACATCCGCGATTTTATTGAGAATCTCGATTCGCCGCAGGAGTATCACGCCGTGCTCAACGAACTGGTCGTTTCGTGCAGGAAGTACATCGTGACACTATCAGAGCGCGAGATACTCGTGCACGTGAAACCGATCATGAAGATACATGAGTACTTCCAGCGCGCCAAAAAGGAAAAGAACGCGTTGAGTTTCAGTGATATCGAAACGTTTACCTTGAAGGCCCTGGCGAGAAGCCCGGAGACCGAATACCTCTATTTCAAACTCGGTTCTGAGATAAACCACCTGATGATCGATGAGTTTCAGGACACCAGCCTTCATCAGATCGAAATACTCGAGCCTATCATGGATGAAATCACCGCGGTCGAGCCGAAAAAGAAGAGCCTGTTTTATGTCGGGGATCCGCACCAGTCGGTCTTCCGCTGGCGCGGCGGTGCACCCGAACTATTCGAATACGTAAAGCAGCGGTACGGAGAAAAGATCGAAGGTGACGAACTCGTTGTGAACTACCGCACGAAGCAGGAGATCATTGATTTCGTCAATCTGATCCTCAACAAAAAAGACCGGGCAAAACCCGGCAACACGGGCGGCTGGGTACGCGTCGAAGAGGTAGGTTCATTTCCGTCAAAAGGAGAGGCCAGGGAAGCGGTCATGGCGAAAACCTTGGCGATCATCGAAGAACTCACCGCTAAATACGGCTATGCACTCGACGATATTGCCATCCTCACGCGGAAGAATAAATTTGCCAGGGAGCTGGCAGGCGTGTTGTCCTCATCCGGAATCGCCTGTGTTAGCCAGGCGCGGGCGAGCGTGCTCGATGAGCACGATGTGCAATTCATGATCCATCTCTTGCGGTTCCTCGATGACCCCGAGGATGATTTCAGCCTCGTGCATGTTCTGCTGTCGCCGGTGGTCAACCTCAAGGAAGAGACGATAAGGAAACTAAAATTCCACGGCAAGACCCTGTACATGGTTCTCCTTGATCACCATGCTGATTGGACGGTGACGCAGAAGCTAAAGGATTTGTTGTCGAGCGTTTATTTCTGTAATCCTTATGAGTTGATTTTCCGTAGCATACGCGAATTCGGGCTCAAGATGTCTTATCCGCTAGCCACCTTGCTCGATGCTGCGTTGTCATATACAAAAGATGGTTTGAATTCACTCGCCCCGTTCATTAACTGGTTCGAACAGCAGGGTGCGTTGCTGCAGGTGAAGGAAACTCATGCGCGTGGCGTGCAGATCCTTACCATCCACCGCGCAAAGGGGCTGGAATTCGAGGTTGTCATAATTCCTGAGACCGATGAAGATCTATCCAGGGGCGAGAACGACAACCTGATCTTTTCGTATAAAGATGACAGTGTGCGGCCGGACAAAGTATACTGGCGCGGGTACGGCAGGTATCTTCTGGATCTTAAGGAAGCAGAGAGGGTACGCTTGGCAAAGGATAGCCTGAATCTCCTGTACGTGGCGTTGACCAGGGCCAAAACCGGTGTTTACATGCTCGGCTTCACCACAAAGAACAGAAATGCCGGTTTCTGGCTTGAGACGATCAAAGAACGGTTAGATGGTAAACCCTACCCGATGATTGACATTGTGCCCAAAGAGAAGCCGCGCGGGGAAGAAGCGAAAGCAAAACCGTATGTCGAGGTCCGCGAAGCGCCGGTGATCAGCGAAGAACGGACGCTCTATTCGCCGACTGAACGGGGCGTGGAAATAGTTGCGCCTGAGCGAAGGAGAGGAATGAAGTTTGGAGAAATGATACACCGCGCGCTGAGCCAGGTCGAATGGCTTGATGATGTCGATGTCGAAAAGTGCATTGCCGATGCCGTTGAGTACACGAAGAGTATTTTTGCGCGGTCGGCAGAGGATGAGAAGGAGATCGACGCACGGCTGGCGCCGCTGGTGCGGGATACGCTGCTCGACCAGGATTTGAGATTTTTGTTCTACAAGGACGGCCGCGACGTCACATGCAAGAACGAATTGCCGATCTATTTCGAAGAAGAGAAGCGCGACGTGTCCGCGCACATTGACCGGCTCATTATCGGCCGTGACGAAATAGTCATCGCCGATTACAAGACCGGCGGGGAAAAAGGTGAATACAAGAAACAACTGCGTGTATACAAGAAAGGTATCGAAAAGATATATCCGGGCCGCTCCACCCGCACGCTGATGGTATATCTGGAAAAGGAAAAGGGTAAAAAAACCGTAGAAGTCTGAGGGAGGAAAATGGCGGGTTTGCTGATGCTGCCGTTGCTGCTCGGCAATTTCGTAGAGAAATGGGTAATTCCGGATGGTAAGGGTAGCTATGGAACGATTGTAGTAGAAGATGTAGATCACGATGGATTGACAGACATCATAGTGCGGAGGAGCTTAGAGATCAAAGTTATGTTCTATGAGTTGAGCCTGCAGAATCTATGGCAGTTGCAGGATTCAATAGTTGATGATGGTGATCATCTTATCTGGGATTCCGGCGATTTTGATTTGGATGGGTTGTACGATCTTGTCATGCAGTCGAGTTGGGGCCCACCAGCAGTTGGTATAGCAATTTTCGAATCTCCCGATTCTTTTTCCTATCCTACCCAGGAGGTGTGGCGCGATACGGTGGGACCGCCGCTAGTTTTGCCAATCTCGGCATTTGACTTTGACCGGGATAGCATAGCAGAAATCGTGAAGAATAGAGCTATGCCGTACGGCTACATTGGCATTTATGAATCAGTAGGGGACAATAATTACGAACTGGTTTTTGCTGATAATCCGGAAACA
>JAOUFJ010000054.1 GCA_029858255.1 candidate division WOR-3 bacterium
TGCCGTCCTGGGCTTGTCGGCGAATACCTCAACGAGCCTCGCCCGCAACGGATGGGCAAAGACCTTAATCTGTTCAAGATCTTTAAGCATCACCGTATCTCTCATCCTTCCTCCTTCACTAATCAATTATTCAATAGAAAATTAATATTCACTATATTTTGAATATTCAATTATATTATAATAAAAATTTCCATTTTGTCAAGGGGTCACTTGCATTACAGGTTCCTACTCTGTATCCTGGGAAAGTGAGAATCTTCCTAATGGCTTCTACATCTGCAGGATGAAAACCGACAATTGCCCTGAAACGCAGAAAATACTGCTCATTAGATAAAGCAATGGGGACAGGCACCTCTACTCTAAAAGGTGCCTGTCCCCGTTTACGTAATCTCTAACAAAACACCGTCCCCCCGGGATGTTCAAATATGACTATTGACAATTCGTATATAACCATTATATTTATCCCAGAATCTTAAGAGTATACATAAAGTAGAAACTGGGGGGACGTGATGGGAGAGAAGATACATATATACCGTCGCATCATTGCGATGCGGGTCATTCCATATCATCATACATACTGTTTCCACGCTTCCTTTGTCAGCGGATTACCAGCATATAATACTCACAAAACCTTGACAAATTTAGCCTAATTATTTTGTGTAAATAATATTCTGCTGTAATAAAATAACTGTATTCTGGAGGAGTAGATGACATGCTTGGTAATGTGATAGCGAATTATAGTATAAAAAAACCGCTCGGTCATGGCGGCATGGCTGAGGTGTTTGAGGCGGTTGATACACAAAACCAGCAAAGCGTAGCTTTGAAATTACTCCTCCCCCATCTGGCCGTTGAAGATGTCATCCGCAAGCGATTCCTCCGCGAAGCCAAGGTCGGTATGGAATTAGACCATCCGGGTATCGTGAGAGTATTTGATGTCGGCGAAGCTGAAGGCAGACCCTACATGGCAATGGAATTGGTCAGAGGACAAACATTGGAAGATCTGCTCAAAACTAAAAGCTTTGATCTCGAGCAGAGTATCGGAATCAGCCTTAAAATCGCGGACGCCCTGGCTGCTGCCCATGCCAAGAAGATCGTGCACCGTGATATCAAACCCCGGAATATCATGATCACTGACAGCGGCATCAAGATCATGGACTTTGGTCTGGCTAGGATTTTAGAGACATCATCGATCACGGACCAGCACGAGATCATCGGCACGCTGTATTACATGTCACCGGAGCAGGCGATCGGCATCAAGGTCGATGAATCGAGTGATATCTTTTCTCTGGGTGTTGTGCTTTATCAGATGCTCACCGGACAACTGCCCTTTACTGGCGAGCACCCCGGTGCGATAATCCATGCGATCTTGTATTCGGACCCTTTACGTATCAATGAGTTAGGTAAATCAGTACCAGTGGAGCTGGAGCAAGTGATCTTCAAGGCCTTGAAGAAGAAAACTCAGGTCCGTTATCGCACGGCGGCTGAGTTGCATAACGACCTTTCCAAGATGCACTACGTGTTACAGGGCCAGTCGATCCAGCTTTTGGCTACCGAAGAAGTCTTTGAAGAATCACCCAGGGGTGTATATTCGCACCTCGTCGGGCGGGAGAATGAAATGGCCGAGCTTGAAGCCGCATTGGATAAAATGTTTAAAGGTGATAGTTCTGTGATCCTGGTCAGTGGAGAGGCCGGCATTGGCAAATCCCGTTTGGTCTGGGAATTGGGACGCAAAGCCAAACAAAAACAAGCACGCTACCTGCTCGGCCGTTGCCTGTTCGGAGAACGCGGTTATCCATATCAACCGATCATCGAGGTACTTCGTGATTACTTTAAGCTCAAGGGAATAAAAGATCGGGATTCAGTGGACGCGTTTATCGATGAAAAGATCAGCCATCTATCTGCACGAAAAGAAATTATCCATTCCTTGATACTCCTGCAACCCGATCAACCGATAACCCTGATCAACAAGGAACAGCTCTGGGATACGGTTTCGGAATTAGTCAAAACTATGGCGCGAGATAGACCCGTTGTCCTGCATCTTGATGACCTGCACTGGGCTGATGCACCGACTTTGAATCTGCTTACCTATCTAGCCATGACTGCACGTAACGAACGCTTGATTATTATTGCCACTTACCGGCCTGAAGAATTGGCAATGGCTGAGGGTAAACGCCACCCATTAGAAGCAACGTTAGAGCTGTTGGGCAAAGAGAATTTGTCCCAGGAATTACGATTAGCCCGGCTTAACAAACATGGCACTCATGAGGTTGTCAATTCGGTATTTGCCGATTTCATGTTTCCCGATAATTTCTATGATTCGATACATCAGGAGACCGAAGGCAATCCGTTGTTTGTTCTCGAGGTATTAAAATATCTGCAGGATGAACATATTGTAAACAAAGACGAAAGTGGTTGGTATTTAACCGGTGAGCTAACCAAAATTGCGATTCCCGATCGAGTAACCGATGTCATCACACACCGATTGGCGAAATTGACATCGGAAACCCGGGCGGTCCTCGATGTTGCCGCTGTTGAAGGCTATACGTTCCAGTCAGATACTATCAGTAATGTTTTATGCGAACCGCGGTTAAGAATCCTGCGTCGCCTGCAACATCTTGAATCAGAGCACCATTTGATCCACGCACTAGAACATGAGTATCAATTCGACCATGGTAAGATACAGGAGACGGCCTATAACGCATTAACACCTGAGTTGAAGACGGAATACCACAAAATGATCTCTGACTATTTGATCAAGAACTATGGAAAAAAAGATGAGTATGCAGGCAAGATCGCCCGGCATCTGACGGCAGCGAGGCAAGATAGAAAAGCGCTCACTTATCTGCTGAGGGCCGGTCGATATGCACAAAGACTCTACGCAAATGAAGAAGCACTAAATTACTATAATATGGGTTTGAATATCATTAGTGGAAGCAAGCCTTCAGATCCCGAGTTGAACAATACCGAATTCTCATTACTCAATGGCAGAGCAGCGGTTTTACAGGTGGTCGGTAATTTGGAACCTGCCCTCCGAGATTACACGAGGATGAAGATACTTGCGGAAACGTCTCGCAATCAGTCAGATCTCTCTACGACCCTTCTGCGCGAAGGTTCAATACACGCCCTTATGGCCGACCACGAAACTGCAATGCAGCGCTATGAGCAGGCATTGAATATAGCTAAGGAGATAGAAGACAGAACCCGGGAATCTTCAATCATCTGTGCGATTGGCGATATATATCATGAAACTGGGAAATTCAGAGAAGCCATCGACAAATATGAACAAACGTTAGAGCTCCAGAAACAGATTGAAGACAAGAGTCGGCTGGCACTAACTTATCACAATATAGGATATCTCTACTGGAATGTCGGCCGCTTCGACAAAATGAAAGAATATATGGAAAAATCGTTGGAGTTATCACGCGCGGTCGGTGACAGACAAACTGAAATGTATGCAACAATGCGCGCCGGCACTTATTATTACAGTACCGGCGAGGCACGACGTGGACTTGAATGTACAGAAGAGGCCCTGAAAATCGCCAGGCAGATTGGCCACAAAAGCTTCGAAAGCCGGATCCTTAGTGGTGCAGGCAAGATTTGTTGTACCATTGGCGAATGTCGACGAGCATTGGGTTATTTCCAAGAAGCAATGAAAATAGTCAAAGAAGTGTGGAACAAAGATGAAGATCATACTCTAGACAGTATTGGCGAAGTCTACGTTGCATGGGGTGATTACGACACCGCCATGGATTATTTCAGCAAAGCACTCAGATTTCAAGACCGAGTTGGTGAGAAATATTTCCAATGCAATACACTGAATAACATCGGCAATGTACACTACAAACGGGGAGATTTTGGCCTCGCACTTAAGCAACTCCGAAAAGCGCATCAAGTGCAAACAAATGTGGGTAACATTTGGGCGCAAGGATACTACTACGGCTATATGTCCCGTTTCTGGTGCCTCATGAATTGCCCAGACAGAGTACGCGAAGATATTGACGGATTAAAACGCATCTCTGAAGTAATCAAGTCAACGAGAGCAACGGCATGGATACACTTGGTGGAAGCACGTTTAGCAACATCACAAGGTCACGTCTCAAAGGCTGACGTACACCTGCAAACAGCACTTTCTCTTATAAGAAAAAAAACCCTCGAGGCATTCCTACTTGTTGAATGTCTTCTTGTTGCTGTTGACTTGGAGTCCGCAAGAAAAGATTACCCTAAAGCAAAAGAATACGGAGCAGAGCTATTGAATCTCTCTGCTAAGGAAGAAAGAAAACCCGATATCGCTGAGGCTGCACTCGCGCTGTGTCGCGTGAGCATGATGGAAAATGACATTCCACAAGCCGAAATTAATGCGAAACAAGCCATAGAATACGCCGAAAAATGTGGCACAAAAGAAATTCTCTGGCAGGCGCGTCATATGCTTGCTAAGGTGTATCTGAGGCAGAAAAAACGGAACCAGGCAAAAGGCGAGTTGAACACAGCAAAAGAAGTTCTCGATGTCATCGTTGATAACCTTGGTAATGAATTGAAAGAAATATATCTTAAGCGCAAAGAGGTAAAAGAATTTCAGAAAGATTTTCGCAATACCAAGGACAAGTCAAAAAGAGGAAGAAAAAAATGAAAGACTTTGTATCGGAAAAATCGGAAACATCAGGTTTTGACCTGTCACCTGAACGTCTCAAAATGCTCTTCCAGATCAGTCAGAGGATCAGCAAAATAAGCGACGTAAAGCAGCTCCTGGACGAATTACTCCACACGGCAATTACGAGCATTGGCGCACAGCGCGGCATGATAATCCTCACCGACGAACAAGGCCAGAATTACGAAACTGTAGCGTCCGAGTCCCTAAAGGGAAAGGACGTCTCGTTCAGCACCAGCATAGTAAGAGCGGTGCTTAAAGACAAACGAATCCTCTTCAGTAAGGACTTGCGTGGTGACTCAAGATTCAAAGACGCTGAAAGCGTCAAGGGATTGAAAATACTATCCTGTATATGCGCCCCACTGATCGTGCCTGGTTTGGATATACCACTTGGAACAATGTATGTTGATCAGAGAATTTACGTGAAAACCTTCACCTCAGAGGACGTAGCTTTTATTCAAACATTTGCCAATCTTGCGGCAAGCGCCATAAGCAATGTGCACCAAGTTGAACAATTGTTACACGAGAATATACGACTGCGCACTGAAGTAGAAAAAAAATATGAGTTTGCCGGTATAATCGGCCAGAGCGAAGCAATGCAACGCTTGTTCAGGGATGTACAAAAAATAGTCAACGATAATTGCACTGTCCTCATAACCGGCGAATCCGGAAGTGGCAAAGAATTGATCGCTAAAGCGATTCATTACAACAGCAAACGAAAGGCTAAACCATTCATCGCCATCAACTGTGGCGCGTTACCTGAAAATCTGCTCGAAGCCGAACTCTTTGGCAGTGTTAAAGGTGCCTTCACAGGAGCGATAGACAAAAAAGGACTGCTGCAGGCAGCCGACGGCGGAACGGTATTTCTGGATGAAATCCATCATACGAGCCATGCAATGCAGGTCAAATTACTGCGCTTCTTACAGGATAGGGAATTCCGAAGAGTAGGAGGAACGCAAACGACCAAAGTCGATATAAGAATGATCTGCGCGACCAATGAAGATCTCCGCAAGGCGATCCAGGATGGCCGCTTCCGCCAGGATTTCTATTACCGGATCAATGTCGTGGCCATCAATGTCCCGCCCTTGAGAGAACGCAGCGCCGACATCCCGATATTGGCAGAGTATTTTCTCGACAAATATTCAAAGGAAAAGGGTAAGCATTTCAAGAAATTCCATAAGAGCGCGCTTGATGCACTGATGGGTTATGACTGGACAGAGAATAATGTCCGGGAACTGGAGAACGAGATCGAACATGCGGTTATTTTTGCCGAAGATGGTGATACTATACATTCCATCGATCTGTCGGAGAAAATACGCGGTGAGGTTCCTAATGCAGCACCTGTGGATCTGCTTGAGAACAGAAATGGACAACCACTGACACTGGAAGATTTTGAAAGAAAATACATCGACTATGTTCTCGCCAGGGCACATGGAAACAAGACAACGGCCGCCCGGCTCATGGGCATCCCACGGTCAACGTTGATGGGTAGATTGAGGAAATTTAACTCAACAAAAAAATAGCCACATTAGACCATATTTAGTCATATTTGAACACCATTTGTGCTGCATATTTCAATAATACCCTCAAGCTGCACAAATCAGTCATATTTGAACACTTGACCTCGATGTAAGCAAGAACCTTACTTAAAAAATCCCCATATATCAACGCTTTTTGTCTAAGAATACAGGCACACCTTTTGCAATACACAGAATATAATGTATTGATTCTTGGTGTCACAATCTCGAGCCGCGTATTGGCTCAGAGGGGGCGTATTATGTGTAAATGCTTGGCATTCATAATTGCATACACTGGTATCTTTGTCTTTAGCCTCATCCAAGGACAAAATCATTACAACCCAATTGATATCAACCAAGATAATTTTGATATTAAAAATCTGGGTCCTGTTGGTGAATGGTCTGCCAAGCCGGTCTGGACTCTGACATATGATTCCGGGAGAAATATCGTGTTTCTCGGTTCATGTGGTTGTGTTTGCATACTCGACGTTTCGGACGCAGCCAACCCTAAGAAGATCAGTGAATTCAAACACTCTCAATGCAACACGTGCGGACTCTTTTATCAACCCGAAAAGAAGCGTTTATTCATCTGTGATGGGATTTCGGGGCTGAAGATCTGGGACATAAATAATCCGAATGAACCTTCCGAGCTAGGCCGTTGTGATACTCCTGGTTATGCGTGTGCAGTATATGTAGTGGGTACAAAAGCCTATGTCGCCGATGGGGACGGTGGTCTGCGTATAATCGATGTCTCATACCCTGCACGTCCCAAGGAGATCGGCCATGCCGACATGACGACTGCGTGTTGCGTCTATGTCGAAGGCGCATACGCGTACGTCGCAGACATCGGACTGAGGATAGTCGATATTTCAAATCCTACGAAGCCCATGGAAGTAGCTTTCCATCCTACGCCTGGTGTAGCATATGGCATTTATGTCAGCGGCAACAAGGCATACATAGCCGACGACTGGTGCGGTGTTCGTGTGATTGATGTATCTGATGTTAAGAAACCACGTGAAATCGGTCATTTAGAAATACCTGGTTATGCTTGGAATATACAGGTCTCGGGTTCCCATGCATTTGTCGCCGCTTATGATGCTGGCCTACGCATAGTCGATGTATCCGATCCTGCGGCGCCAAGAGAAGTTGCTTCTCATCAGACACCGGATAAGGCATTACAGGCAATCACAACAGGCTCGCAAATCTTCGTCGCGGCAGCCAGCAAAGGTCTGCAAGTCTACAGCTTTGGTGGATGAATGGAAAAGTCTACTTTCCCCTTGCCTTCCTGCCCCGTGATTGGGGAAGACAAAGGTGGCGG
>JAOUFJ010000055.1 GCA_029858255.1 candidate division WOR-3 bacterium
TTGTGAAGATTCGACCCCGGAAGCTACAGGACTCGTGCTATTATGCTTACACTCGCCTCGGCGCTTAATTACCAGATGACGTAAACAACCTGGTCCGCCGCTCTTAAAAGATACGTGTTTCCCGCTCCATCCTTCAGTTGCACGATGGCATCGACGAGCACCGGAGAGGGGAAAGTATCCCATTTTGGCCCGTCCACGGCAACTTTTTCCAATTTGAAGTCGTCGATAGTTGTATATTCTTCTTCGAAATCAGTTACCCACACATCATGAGCGTCATTGATAACCCACAGAAAATCAGCGTCGAGCGACGATGGGAACGGCAGCGAATCGGTTGCCACCACCCATATACGTGCGAACATCGGGTCTCCGTCCGGCGGACAGATCGGCATGAAACTACGGAATATGGCTGTTTCCAGAATGAATTCCCGGTTGTCGATCTCGACTTGCTCGGGTGCGGTCAGGAGTTCATCTATTTCATAATCCGGAAATCTGGAGCAGGTCAACAGAATCCCTGCGGTTAGGAAAACGCAGCATAATAACATGAGATGTTTCACATTACCTCCGTGCAGGATAATGCTAACTATATCATGCACGCTTGTCAATATTCCCCTGTTATGAAATACCGTGAGCAGGTCGCGAGAAAGGAAGCGGATGTTTATGCCGCGATAGGTATAAGGCCTAGTACCGTAAGCTATCTTTGTTTCAGCAATTTGCTATGACATCCAGTCGATGACCTCGAGAAACAGCGTACGGTCTGGTAAGTAGAACCGCCTGCCTCCTCGGCCCGCCATCTTATGCGCCATGAACTCAAAGTGCTCGACCAATATGCTACTTACTCTTTCACCCTTTATTTTTTGGTGAATAATTGCATCACCCCTCTGGAGCATATCGGCCAGGCGGTATTGGAATCGTTCAACAAGCCTCGCTTCCTCTGCAAGATCTGAAATATTCACTGAATCTGTCTCTAATGCCATAGCGCGCAACTTTTCAAGCAACCGGATGTCATCCGCGACATCGTTCTGATCGATAAAATGCTGAAGATTCTCGATGAGGTGCGAGTAACTAACGATTACCGTTGCGGGCTCGGTATAATATATGACAACCTTTGCGTCCTTTATGTCTTTCAGTTCTACCGATACTGTATCGCTTCTGTTACTTGGATACTGTTCGCCAGCCGCGCTTGCCCTTTGATTTGACCCGCATCGAGTGCACGATAGGTATAGTATCGCAGTGACAAGCAATGATGTAAGCACGCTGCATCGGGACATTTTCGCTCCTTTCCCATCCTTTGAGGATGTTGCGTTATCGTATCTTGGACTCAACGAATGTCAATATCCCATTCCAGGTAAGGGCTGCCGTTTGATGAAAGTCGATTATGGGATCAAATCTCGACATTGGAGATTTCAGATCTGAGATGAGAATATCCTCTGTGAAATTCTCTCAAAAGTGAACTAAATATCGCCCTTCATCATCAGGCTCTGCGACAGGTTGGGTTTATTGTATCTTGATGACTTTTTGCGTGACTACTCCATCTATTTCAATAAAATAGACGCCACGCGTTATTTTTGCTGGTACCACAACCCTACCCGTGATGTCGAAGACGCGGCAGTTTTTCCCTTTGGGCAACTGCAATGGACCGCGGATGACTGTCGGACCGGGAACGTAACTTTCTTTCACCGGGTTTACGACCGGCTGCTCTGCTATACCCCACGGATAGTGAAGCCAAGGGTCGAAGTCAACATAATCACTGACTGTATCGCCCATGCCGCCGGGATTCAGGGTTGGATGAAAAGGACCTGTTGAATCACCCCACCAGTTGCTTTCGGCAATAACGGTCATGTCCGGAATAGTATTGTAGACTCCATACCTGGTATTGCCTGAAATATTACTGTGGGCAATAGTGAGATCATAGCAATAGTATGCGCAGCGCACGCCATCAATCCCGTTATCAGAAAGAGTGCAGCTGTCAATAACGACATAGCCTTGGTACAGCATAATACCTCCGCCCGTGTTTTGCGATGCGTTACCGGTGATTATGTTGTTTATTGCCGTCAGCGAGTCACTGCAAATACAGATTCCACCACCACTTCCCCAGATACCTATTGTTGTATTCCCTGATATGATGTTATCGCGTATCAGGATATTGGATAAAATTGTGCAAATGCCGGCACCGTCCTCCGCAGAATTTGCCAATATTTCGTTATTACTGATCAGGGGAGAAGAAGCGTCATAGCAACAAATGCCGCCGCCCGAAGAGGGACTTCTGCCTGGACTAAGATCCTTTGTCGACCTCGGAGTAAACCGAGGATGGCAATCCAAGGCTGCATCGTGATGGCAGACATTGTCACTTATAGTATTGCCATTAATGTTGGGAGATGATAAATGCCAGCAAAGAATACCTCCACCAAACCATGCCAGATTGTAACTGATTACATTATTCGTTATTCTTGCGTATGAGTGATCGAGACAGAGAATACCGCCGCCGCCGAATGGGGTCTTGTTATATGATATAGTATTGTCTTCGATTATGGGGCTGGCGTAAGAAACACATGCGATGCCCGCCCCGCCAAGTGAGTAATTTGCCGCGATGTTTCGGGTAATGATATTTTCACATATATAGGGAGAGGAACTGTCACATAGAATCCCTCCAGCGAGATCCTGTCCGGAAGTGTAGCCTCGCTGGATCGTAAACCCTTTGATCATCGTGAGTGAGTCGACGCAGGTGGTGACCGTAATGACACGGCCGGCACTGTCACCATCTATGACCGTTGAATCCGGGCCGAACTCGCTGATTAGATCTATCCCGTGAACATTTGGCCAGATGATATTCTCAAAATAGGTACCCGGGCCGACAAGCACAGTGTCGTCTGCGGTACAGCCATTGAGTGCAACTTGAATCGAATTGAGCGTGGAATCGGGATGGACATACCAGATGGTAGCGTGGGCTGTAGCGAATAACAGCAGACAGGTCAATGCGGCAATCGGCAGCTTGAAGCATTTCATACTCCTCCTCTACAAATGTGGTGTCAGTTCATAAACAAGTAATATCTACCTCTATATGATACTTTGGAAATGGCAAAATGTCAAGATGGGGCAAATACGATCCAATCTCGGCGCGTGACAATAGCAGCCAGGTTGCCAACACCAGTGTGCGTTGACACTAACTCTTATCTATTTATAATTGATCACATGTAGCAATTTGAGGCATAGAATGACTATGAAGATGTTTGTAAATCACAATAATCAAGCACACGCTGAATTGATATTCATTGTCCTTTTTACATCAGTCGTGCTTTCCGCCATTTCCTGCAATCGCGGCAGGTATGGCGAGATAGTTGACTATCGCAAAGGAATGAGCATGCCCAGCTGGCAGAGCTATGAGTATTTGGACAGCAGGGTAATTGAATCAATGCTTGTCTTGACAGAGACCGGGGCAGACCACATCGCAGTTGTTCCGACCTGGTATCAGGAATCCGCGGAAAGTCACTCTATCTATCCGACAGTTAACACACCGGTGGACAGCGCGGTTATCCACGTCATTATGGAGGCGAAGGCATTAGGGTATGAAGTGATGCTAAAACCTCATGTGGATGTTGAGGATGGTACATTCAGGGGCGACATTTCTCCCGGCGATATCAATGCCTGGTTTAACTCTTACGAGGAATTCGTTCTCCATTATGCAAACATTGCCCAGCTCACCGGTGTCGAGATTTTTTGTGTCGGTACGGAGTTAAAAAATCTTTCATCAAGATCCGAGTGGATCGAAATAATCACCTCGATCAAGAGTATCTATTACGGTATGATAGTCTATGCTGCGAACTGGGATGAATATCCATCGGTCGGTTTCTGGGAATATTTGGATCTTATTGGTATAGACGCCTATTTTCCCTTAGCTCAGGATAGAGAAGCAACAATTGAAGAATATCTTCAAAATCTTGAACTTTGGTTGTATCAGATCGACAATTTTCAGAGAAGTATAGGCAAAGATATCCTCATCACCGAAGTGGGATTCAGAAGCGTGAGAGGCTGCGCCGTCACTCCGTATGAATGGCAGCAGGACGGTATAATGGATGAAGAATCTCAGGCAGATGCGTACAGAACGATCCTTGTGACTCTTCAAAGAAAATCCTGGTTGACTGGTATATTCTTCTGGCAATGGGATCCCATTCTAAGAGAAGATTCAATCGGATATACACCCTACAATAAACAAGCAGAGGACGTTCTTCGGGAATTCTGGGTTGAACAGTGAATGTCCTTTTTTGCCTCGTTACACTCGCTTTCTTTCCGAAAACTGATGGGTCGGAACTTATCATGGAAACGTCGTTGAATGCATTAACGTTCACTCCCAGATGGACTCTTGAGACTTATCCTGGGTATCAAGTATTTCTTGGTGGTGGATTAAGATTTTCGCATGCCTTTCTTTTTGGTGATGAGATATCAATAGGAGCAGATATCGGGGTCGCCAACAGATTTCATATAACATATTTCCAATCCTACACAGTATGGGGAATAGATGACTCCAATGTGTGGCTGATGTGGGATTATGGGGGTGACGTAAATTTCTTGGCACGGGTGGGCTTACCGACGGGCCGTTATGCTGATGGTATAGGCAGGGGAGCCTATTCATTTGAAATATATACGAAGAAGGCTGATATTCTACGCAGAAGCAGTATTTGCCTTGGATATGAATGGATAGGTACGAACCCTGACAAGGTTAACTACGGTGATAAAATCCACCTCGGATTTGAGGTGTGCAGCTGGGTTGGAATCAATTCTTACTATGCGTTTGCTGATAAAGGAAGCTACTTTTCATTGCACGATTCGCCCTCTTTTGCCGTTGAGATATCCCTTGGGAGGAACTTAACGTTCACGAAAGTCTACAACATCGTGTTAGTATTCGAGCAGACCATACTGGGGAAAGACATTCCGTTATCAACTGGTATATCATTAAGAATGTCGCGTAAATAGAACGCGATAAATGATTGACTCTACTCAATTGGCATGCACACTCCTATCCGTCGAGACGAGAGGGGGATCGGATGAAGCTGAGTTCAAAGCTCAATGTGTGTATTGAAGGGGCATCAGTGTACCTCCGGCCGGTCATGCTGCGCGACGCGCCAGTGATCAGAAAATGGCATAATGACCCGGAAATCATGCGCATGGCGCGGATCGGCGAGAAGAAAACGACAATTGCTGAGGAGCATACTGATATCAGATCGGCGCGCAAATCAGATAAAGAGGCGTATCATATTATTGTGAAGATATCAGACAATAAGCCGATCGGTTTTCTGCGGTTCATTTATATTGACAGAGCGAGTGGTAACGTGTGGTTGCGCATGATGGTCGGCGACAAACAGGCATGGGGTAAGGGCTTTGCCCGTGATGCGATGCAGACCTACCTGAAGTGGCTGTTCGATGTAATCGGTATCCACCGGGTCAGCCTTGAATGTTATTCGACCAATAAGCGTGCAATTGAATTTTACCGGCGAATGGGATTTCGGCGAGAGGGCGTGCTGAGGGAGGCGGTTTTGATCGATAACAAATATCGCGACATTTTCTCATTCGGCATGCTCAGGAAAGACTTTCGGTCAGAGGACGGAGGTTGATTTTTTGACATTCTTTCACACGGCATTTTCGATCTGAATAGACCAAATCCGCTGTCGCATTTTTTCATAAGTCAACTGCAGATAACGGAAAAGTGGGGTAAAACCTCGGGTAATAATCCTGCCGAAATTTAACGATGCACAGCCCTTATCCTTACAGGACCTTCCTCGCGGAGGACCTTCGGCCGGCAGGAGCTACGACAGGTTGGGTGTTGACCCTAACTCCGTATCTTCCCTGAAATTCTGAAGAAGCGCCTCAATCCACTCTTCCGGTATGTTTCAAATCGTGATGGAACATTGGCCAGGGAGTATCTGCCAGAGGGCCTATACCCTGAATCGCATAGAGATAATGATCATCTGACCCGACATAGATCGTGCCGTCGGTACCGATCGCCGGTGAAGAATACACGAAACCGGCTGTTTGGTATGACCATTTCAGTGTGCCATTGGGGTTCATCGCATAGAGATAATGATCATCTGACCCGACGTAGATCGTGCCATCCCCACCGATCGCCGGTGATGAATACACATCATCGCCTGTGTGGCATGACCATTTCGGCGTGCCACTGGGGTTTATCGCATAGAGATAATTATCCAATGACCCGACATAGATCGTGCCGTCTCCACCGATCGCCGGCGAAGAAGTCACACCACCGATTGTTAGGTATGACCATTTCAGAGTGCCATCGGGGTTTATCGCATAGAGACGATTATCAGCTGACCCGACATAGACCGTACCGTCTCCACCGATCGCCGGTGATGAATGCACGCCACCGCCTGTTAGGTATGACCATTTCAGTGTGCCATTGGGGTTTATCGCATAGAGATAATTATCAGCTGACCCGACATAGACCGTACCGTCGGCACCGATCGCCGGTGAAGACAAATACATGATATGGCCTGTTTGGTATGACCATTTCAGTGTGCCATCGGGGTTTATCGCATAGAGATAATTATCCCATGACCCGACATAGATCGTGCCATCCGCACCGATCGCCGGCGATGAAGCCACATCACCGCCTGTTTGGTATGACCATTTCAGAGTGCCATCGGGGTTTATCGCATAGAGACGATTATCAGCTGACCCGACATAGACCGTACCGTCTCCACCGATCGCCGGTGATGAATGCACGCCATCGCCTGCTAGGTATGACCATTTGAAGGTGCCATTGGGGTTTATCGCATAGAGATAATTATCGTATGACCCGACATAGACTGTACCGTCGGCACCGATCGCCGGTGATGAATACACCCAACCGCCTGTTGAGAAACGCCATTTGAGTGTGCCCTCAATGATAACAATCACCGAAATGGTATCCGAAATGCTCTCGTTCTCAGCCGCATCGTAGGCAATGGCATAAATAGTGTGCGATGAGTTATTCTCGAGACCGGTCGTCACCCATGAATATCCATACGGCTCTGCTGTGGAGGTTGACCTTAGGGTATCGTCAATGTAGAACTGAACGCTGTCCACCTCATTATCATCGCTTGCATCGGCAGTAATGTTGACTGTCCCGCTTACCATGGAACCGTCGGTCGGATGGGTGATCTCTATAACCGGCGCTTCACTATCGCCACCGCAACCGATCCACAATAACAGACATACTGTAATCGCTGACAAAACATTCTTCATCTTTCCTCCTCATCTTCTACTGCAAAAATGCACAACAAACAAGTGCTCACACAATGCAGGCTATTGCACAGAGCTGAAATAACTTATACAGATATAGAATCTCGAGGCTGCAGTATCGTCACACCCCAGACCCTTCTGTGGAAATTTTACTCCAATCTTTGATGTTATCACAAAATCCAGCATCCTCATTCCTTGTCTGAAGAAGC
>JAOUFJ010000056.1 GCA_029858255.1 candidate division WOR-3 bacterium
TGAGCCAAGAATGTTGCAGGCAAAAATACATTATGACGGATATATGACAGCCCTAAACAAATTAAAAGAGTTATGAATACAAGAGAAATAAAATTTAAAGCGTGGGATATAGGTGAAAACCAAATGGTATATGGTCTAAATCATATTTTGTTTGCAGAAGTTTATAGACGTGAAAACACGGTGTATTATGACAACAGAGATAAAGGTGTTATCATAATGGAATACACCGGACTAAAAGACAAGAACGGAAAAGAGATTTATGAGGGGGATGTTGTTGATTGTGAAAACGGTATTTTAAGAGAAATAAAATGCTTTGGTCCTGTTTACTATGGTGTTACTCCAGGAGGCGATTTTTGTATGCTTATGCAAAGTAACAATTTCAAAGAAAGTGAAGTAATAGGAAACATATACGAAAACCCTGAACTATTAGAGAAATGAGAAAAGGACTTTATAGTGACGATGTAGCTATGACGGCTACCTACACAGAGCGCCAGATATTGTGGTTTGCTGGAGAGATGCGGGAGATAAACCCAAAAATGAATTGTATGTTGTTCGCAATACTTGCTGATGCCATACTGCCGTGCAGCGCATATATCTATTATGACATGAACCACATGGTGCTAGGGTTTTATGATGGCGGGGTGGGCCACATTAGATATTTTGATATCAATGGTGAACTGTCGCAGAGTGAATGTAAAAACATGCTTACAATCAATTCGTATGCCCTGGGCGATCTAACACCCTTAATCAAGGCGGCATCGGACGGCCATCCTGGTGAATATCAACATGCAAAAAACGACTAACAAAATAAAAAAAATATGCCGTGGCAACTAAAAATGCTAAAGTGCGACAGTAGCCATATTAATTATATATAATATTGCAGTATAATAGAGGCTATTGTCGCATTTGTCTATGGAATACCTACATCGTAATAAAATCATATACAGGCGTGACCCGATAAATGACGTGCCTACGGAAGAATTTCCCTGGGGCTGGTATTACGAAAACGGAACTTATGAGTATTACAATCTGTTCTCGTTCAAAGATAAGATAACTTCGTATGTAAGCCTGCAATGGCATTTGCATACAATTTTGTATCTTAACCCGGAGTTAACAGAGGAGAAGTTAAGAGAGATCGCGTTGGTGTTTTCTAATCCGAGAAATGGTTATTGCTTGTATCCGCTGCACGCGGACAGGGTCATGGAAACGGTAGACGATGTACTAAAGATGGACCTTGAGATCCCACCTGCTAACCGAAAGAGAAAAGTAATATTCAAGGATTACTGTGGTCTTACGGCTCATGAGAAGTTATCTATCTCAGGGAAGATGATTGGTAGAAGCAAGAGCATAACAGAGAGTGATCTCTACGAGATGATGTTATTGCTGCACGACAGAGGAGAGATAATTACAATAAAGTCTTTAGCGCAAGAACTGGAGACATCGACAAGAACTATTTACAGAACTTTAAGTAATCAATTGAATGACGAAAAAACTAGATTAAACTATGCGTTGAGAAATGAAAAATTACAATCTGAAGAACTACATTAGGTACAAAGATGATCTGAAATGTAGTTTGCCGAAGAACAAGCCGTGGTCCCAATACACGAGAGATGAATTGATAATTTCACTTTTACCTTTCGCGGAACAGATCGCGAGGAGTTTTTCTACCTCAGACAGGGCGTCTGGCGTAATGACGATCAATGATATTATTCAGGAGGCGTCACTTGGCCTGTGTCAGGCGGTAGATAGGATAGATTGGGATAAAGTAACAATGGACGACGATGTGCCGAGGCAGATAAGGGGATTCGTTATGAAGAGGATCCGTGGAGCTGTACGACGCGCTATAGATAGTAACCGAGGGGACATGCGCATCCCCGAGCATAAATTGAATGAGTTGCGCAAAGATAACGGAATGGACAAGGAGCTTGTAAAGATGTTTTTTAATTCAGTATTTCTTTCCATAGACGAAGATCCCAATTCAGGTGATTACTTGAAGCAGGCTGACCCTACCAAAACTTACAATAGAGAAATGGTACACCTGTACGTTATGAGTATCATGAAATTGTATCTTGACCCGCGCGAGTATGAGATCTTACGTTTATCGTTTGGTCTGGATTGTGAGCGTTTACCAGCGAAGGAGATCGCGAAGCATGTAGGAATAACCAGTAGTGCATCATTTGTCAGGGTGTCACAAATAAAGAGAGGTGCCCTGAACAAGTTGTATCTAAGTGTTGATGAAGATTCAGTGAATACCTATCTTGCAGATTGATTACGGCCACATGGCGATAATACTATTAAATCAAATTCATTATGGAGAAAAAAGAGAGTAAAACTAAAAACACCTCATTTCAGCATTCAAGCGTATCGATTCAGCTTACTATCGATCAGAAGTTGAGTGCGATTCAGCGCGAACTTAAAGTTGCGAAGACACGCAAGAATAAGTTTGGTAATTACAACTACCGTTCTGCTGAGGATATCTTGGAGGCGTTGAAACCATTCAATGAGAAGTATGAAGTATACTTTACAACGACCGAGAAGTATCTTGCCGATGGTGTTATCCAAAGTGAAGCGACAATACACGACGCTGTAAACGCGGGTGAGTCTATCACCGCGGTGGCTATCGTGGCTGTTGATTTCGACCAGAAGGGAATGCAGATGCCGCAAAGGTTTGGTGCTACATCAAGCTATGGCAAGAAGTATTCATTTGGTAACCTGCTTATGATTGATGACACCGCGGATGCAGACGCTACAAACGATCATGCAGATACGCGGGTTGTGTTGCAACCTAATTCTGTTGAGTTCGAGAAGGCAAAGAAATTCGTTGCTGACGGTGGCGATCTGACTCGTATCGAGCTGAAGTATAAACTGTCACCTGCACTGAAGAAGCAATTAGCAATGGCGACCAAAACACAGATACTGTAATATGGATTTAGATACAAGTCCTAATCAGCGGCAACGGATCATAGATAAGTTGCGCGATGACGAGAATTACTACGGTGAATTTGGTTCAAAGTTCCTATCGAACAGTAACATCAAGACGCTGTTTGAAAATCCGCTTGCCCTTCGTGAACCTACTGAGAAGACTGTCGCTATGGTGATGGGTGGTTACCTGCATACGGTAATCTTGGAACCGAATAAGATCGACAAGTTTAAAATCGTGGAGGCTTCGACCAGGAATACCAAAGCGTATAAGGAAATCAGCCAAGGCGAAATAGTGCTGCTTCAGCATGAGGTGGACATATTGCATGAGTTGAAAGACGTTATCATGCGTAACAATCTGTGTAACAGTTTAATACGTGGTGATCGTGAAGGAGCCAGTATCGAGTACGAAGTACCAGCAGTCATGGAACATAATGGTCTATGGTGGAAAGGTAAGGCTGACGTGTTAAATCACGATGAAGGACTTATTGTGGATGTTAAATCTACCTCATCGCTGGATACATTTAGATTCTCCGCGGACAGGTATAACTACGATTCACAGGCGTTCCTGTACAAAAAGTTGTTTGGTTACGATTTTATTTTTGTCGTGGCTGATAAAACAACCAAAAAAATCGCTATCTTTGAATGCTCACAAGCATTTCTAGACAGAGGCGAGCGTAAAGTAGAAAAGGCTTCTGACATATACGAGCTTTACTACAAGACCCCGGATTTCGATCCATATCAATACATTGAAATGTTAACCCTTTAATTTTTAAGTATGGCTATTTTAGCAAGAGTCCAGTTAAATCTGGCAGACATCCCCAAGGAGAAGATCTACAAGGGGAAAAAAGGACAGTATCTCACAGTGGTTGTTACCCTGAACGATACTCCCGATCAGTACGGTTTTAACGGACCTGTTTATGTTGAACAAACTAAAGAAGAGAGAGATGGGAAAGCCGCAAAACAGTACCTCGGAAACGCAAAAGTCGTGTGGACGGACGGAACTGTGCCCGCGGTGCCGGAAAGAACAGACAACGGTGCTCCCGTTGCGCGCCAAGCGGTCGCGGCAGCCACAGAAGACGACGACCTGCCGTTCTGATTCTAAAATAAAGAGAAACCGTAAAGGAGAAATAACTTTAATTGAGGATTGACATGCACGTTGAAAACGTAGAGATCAATGGTTTTAAGATAGATAAGTTTAACCAATATGATCTTGAACCGGGCGCAACACAAGGCAAATGCCCTGTCTGCTCCCACAACCGACAGCCTAAGAACCAATCAGCCAAGTGTGCATCATACGATTGGGGACGAGGAATAGGGACGTGCCACAATTGCAATTCCACTTTCCAGCTTCATACATACCAGCGCCGCGGCGAGCGTTCGAAAGAATATTCTGCCCCGGAGACCGTATCCCCACCGGTAGGGGAGAAGGCCGCGGCTTGGTTTGAAGCCAGAGGTATCTCGATCAGTACCCTCGTTGACATGCAAGTTAGCGAGGGTATTGAATTTATGCCGCAGACTGGTAAAGAAGAAAACACTATCCAGTTCAATTACTTCATGGGTGGCCAACTGGTCAACATAAAGTACAGAGACGGCAGGAAGCACTTCAAGCTATTTAAAGGTGCTGAGAAGGTTTTCTATAACATCGACAACACCATAGGATATGATGATATTGTCATCGTTGAGGGCGAGATGGACGCATTAGCGTTATGGGAGGCAGGAATTAAATATGTGGTTTCCGTTCCAAATGGGGCAACACTGAATAATAACAACTTAGACTACCTGGATAATTGCATCGACTACTTCCTGGACAAGAAGCGCATAATAATAGCGGTAGACAATGACGGGCCTGGTGATATGTTACGCCAGGAATTGGTCAGACGTCTGGGCGCTGAAGCGTGCTTCATTGTAGAATGGGGAGATGTAAAGGATGCAAATGAATATCTATTAGCGCAGGGCAAAGACGCGTTGAAGCGTGTCGTCCTGGATGCCAAACCCGTACCGCTGGAGAACGTAGTGACGATGCGGCAGATCGAAGGAGAAGTGATAGACTTCGTCGAGAACGGGTTTAAACCTGGTTACCAGATAGGCCTTGACAACTTCGATGATATATTTTCCACCTATACAGGACAATTCATAACCGTGACTGGTATCCCGTCGTCTGGTAAGTCAGACTTCGTGGATCAAATGGCCGTAGGGTATAATATGAAGTATGGTTGGAAGATTGCATACGCCTCACCGGAGAACGTACCGACCTACCTGCATGCCCACAAGATAATGCGTAAGCTATGGGAAGGTATGCCTGACAAGTCAGAAGTACATTCTGAGAAGTGGAAATCGATAGTAAGTAACGTCAATGATAATTACTTCTGGATAGACATGGAACGTTATTCATTGGAATCAGTACTGAAGAAAGGTGCTGAGCTGGTGAAACGCAAAGGCATAAAGTGTCTGGTCATCGATCCATTCAATAAGGTACGCGATATAGACTCCCATACCGATGACGTCAACAAGTACACTATGGAATATCTTACGAAGATAGAAATGTTTTGTAAGAAGTACGATGTGCTGGTTATTGTTGTGGCCCACCCAACCAAGATGTACAAAACGCAGTCCGGTGAGATGGAAGAACCGACCATGTACAATATAAAAGGCGGTGGTGAATGGTATGATGCCTCTTATCATGGCTTGCTTGTGCATCGTGACTACGATCGTAAACTGGTCAAGGTGAAAGTCTTAAAGGTAAAGTTCCAGAACCTGGGAGAGAATGGTGCAGAGTGCTGGTTCTCATGGGATTATGCCTCAGGGCTGTATGTGCCTCATATTGAACAAACCTTCGTTGGTGAGAAAATGCCTTGGGAATAATGGGAAGCGGACTGAAAAATCGTAAGAAAAAAGTAGACATGGGGTGGTATGCGCCGACAGATGAAGAGCATACCGCGTTTCTATGGTGCATAAAGAATCATATTCTTATAGCGCCCTGGGCAGTCTCAAGTAATTGGGATAACGACAGGTGGTACCTGGAAATCGAAATCAAAGATAAGGTGTTCAGGTCACCAGACACCTACGGTAAGGAAAACCTGTGGGAGACAATGTATAAATTTTACAAATACTATTATGACAAACAAAAAAAGTCCTAATATTGATATCGAGTATCAAAACCTAATAAGGGAGGTACTATCACAGGGCAATTTTAAATCAGACCGCACCGGCACTGGTACCATAAGTAAGTTTGGTTGTCAAATCAAACACGATATGAGTATCGGTTTTCCGCTGCTCACTACTAAAAGAGTATCCCTGCGCAACGCTGCTATCGAGTTGTGGTGGATATCCAATGGCAGAACTGACTTAAAATATCTGACAGATCACGGTGTAAAGTACTGGGAACCAGACTATAAGAGATCAGGTAGAACGGACGGGACACTTGGACCTATCTATGGTCATCAGTGGCGGAACTTCAATGGAGTGGATCAGCTAAAGAACTTGCTGTACACGCTCAGAGATAACCCGACCGATCGCCGTATGATAGTATCCGCGTGGAACCCGGCAGACTTGGACGAGATGGCGTTGCCTCCGTGTCACTATGGCTTCCAGGTATACGTTAACAATAACAAGCTAGACCTGCTGTGGACGCAGCGCTCGGTTGACATATTCCTTGGCCTACCTTATGACATCGCCATGTACGGTCTGTTGCTACTGCAATTGGCGCATACATTCGGTTACAAGCCAGGTGTGCTAACAGGGCAATTTGGTGATTGTCATTTGTACTCAAATCATATTGAACAGGCTAATATGGTATTGGGGCGGCAGCCATTCAATAGTCCTCATGTGCTTGTCAATGGCAAGTTCGATTTTAGCGGGTCAGAAGTAACGACACCGCAGAATAACAATTACGAATTAATGTTTTATATTCACCACCCCCATATCCCGGCAGAGTTGTCGGTAGGGACCTAAAACCAAATCTATGTATTATTTGTATCATGTGCCAGGTATAAAAATTGGCGTAACAAACAACCTTAGACGTAGGGTTGAAGCAGATCAAGGATTCTCTCGTAAGGAGTATCAGGTGTTATTCTCATCGGATGACATCGACGACATCTCAAATAAGGAACGCGAGCTGCAAGCATTGTTCGGGTATCATATTGATCACCGTCCATACAAGCAAACAGTTGATAGATCAGTGGCACCGGAGCCTGTAAATGCCACCGCATATTCCACGACATTTCCTTGTCCTCTTTCTGAATTACCGGAATATCTTAAGAGTATTGCCGGGCATTCCTGGGAGACGCCTTATGGTGTTATCACTCTGACTGACGAAGTGGCCAAA
>JAOUFJ010000057.1 GCA_029858255.1 candidate division WOR-3 bacterium
GGTGGAGAAATGTCTATTCCGCTCGGGGACTTGAATGTCGATGACCAGAGCATGGTGGAGTTCATGATCGATGCCAAACAAAAAGGCGTTGAAATAGACCGCACGCCGTGTTTGAAGTTCAACGTAAAACTCAAAGACGTAAGACTACAGAATTGGACTGTTTGATTCGGCAAAGCCGTATCAAACAAATCCAAATAGCAAAAACATATAGTACATCATCGAAAATTACAGCCATTCAAGGTCATTGCGAGGAGTACCGAGCGTGCCGAGGGACGACGAAGCAATCACAAAGCGCAAATACAAAAATTCAAAACTTGCTGTTTATGTCATTATAATTTTGAAATTTGAATTTGTTTAGTATTTAGATATTAGAATTTGGTATTTGGCATTCCGTGGTGATTCCCTCGTGGCAGGATGGTTAGTGCGTTATGGCTGGACTAAACGAATGATTGGGGTTAATTGCTTATAATAGGAATGCCGAGAGGGGGAGTTGAACCCCCACGCGCCTTTCAGCACTGCGGATTTTGAGTCCGCCGCGTCTCCCAGTTCCGCCATCTCGGCTTTTACTGATGACAGATAACAGTAATGAATCATCCACTATCAGTGTAGATTATACACAGATGGAAATCGAAGTCAACGAATAATCAGTCGGTCGTCATTGCGAGGAGCGTAGCGACGCGGCAATCTCCGCCGACTGGCGACGCATCGTTCCTGGCGGAAATGGGTGGGGAGGTTCCGCAGAATATCGTGATACCCTATTCTGAATCATTTCTTAACCTACGAGGTGGAGTATGGTTCTGCTGGTCCGTCGTTTCGTCTTTGTACATATCCTGCAGCAATTGCCAAGGATAGCCTATCTCAATCCAATAGAGCAAAGTCACGTAATAATGAGCATCGGGTATCTGTTCGCCAATATCTGCCATAATACCATCAAGCCTATTGACTCTCAAGAGGATTCTTGTGCCATTACAGCAGATGATTCTTATCTCTCTCTTTGTCGATTCGTACAATATGGTGATCATTTCATCAACAGGCTGTTCATCTAGGATCTTCATTTCATCAACATTTTGGAAGATCAGCTTCGTTCTTACCACCGGTGCAGAAAGTACTTGGTATATAAGGAAATCACGTTTTTTCTTGGCTTCTTTATATAGAACCCGCCAAAACTCTACAGAAAAGGTCTTGCCCCGTTCATCGTAAGAGATATCGGCTATGGCGAAATGCTGATCATGATAGTATTCTGCTGCTTCTTCTAGGCTCTCGCGCGAATCTATATGAAATTCCCAACCGGATTGCATGTTATCTCCTTCTTTCTTTATACCGTAGTCCGAGATACAAAGAAGCTGCGGAACCTATCACTAAGTTGATGATATACAATATTACAACTTCATTGGCTGTCGTACCTTTCACGAGTGCGGCGGTCATGGCTGGTATGGGATACAATGGGATGCTAAGCAACGCATAGGCATACTTTTTTCTGAACAAGGAAGCAATATTGAGATACACTGCAAGTTGTAGTATCAAAGACAAGAACACGAAGAACATTATCTTCATGGCGGGAGATAGGATGATACTGAAGGCATAAAAGGTAAGCAGGAGTGTGAAAACAAGGATATTTGCTCCTACGAGGATGCCAGCAACTGGTGCAATTCTCCAATCTGATCGCATGTTAGTCACCTCAGTAAGACTACTGGTATGGATTGTACACCATTCGGCGATTGGATGTGAAGAAAGTACACCCCTGATGATATGCGACTGCCGTGATTGTCCGTGCCGTCCCAGACTGCTGATCCTGGCTGCTCGATAGTTGATACTTGATCAAAAGCCTTAACCAGACGTCCTGAAGAGTCGAATATTTCCATACTGACTACTCTCGGCACCGAGTGTCGTACGGTCGTTGTGTGTCTGAAAGGATTGGGCGTAACACTGAACGCTGTCGTTTCGTAGTGGGTTTCGGGCAATTCCTCTATACCAGTTTCGTTCTCCCCACGCTTGTAGAAGATTTTGGCTACCGTGTCTATTCTGCCATCGATCCATACAACGTGCAGCCGATTGTTATTGTCCACGGCAATCCGAGCCTCTATCGACCAAAAGGTATGCGGCGGAAAAACGATATCCAGAGGCGGTATAACTACATTACCTAACGTATCCATCTTCGTATACACTATCCAGGCAAATTCTCTGGATCTGTTTTCATCCCACACGGTATGCAAGTATTGATCTGAATCAATCGCCACATGACACTGCCAACTACTGTAATATGGAACACTGACGCACACAGGATTAACCATGATGTTCCCGCTGTTATTAAGTTTTGTGTAATAGATGCTATTTCCAGATCCTGCGGGACTCTTAAAAAAAACATGCAGATTACCACTATTATCACATACAAGAGAAGGGCTAGTGCCCTGAGTGACAATGCTATTGGGTACAATGATGTTCCCATATTTGTCGACTTTTGTGTACATGAGCCATTCAAAAGGTGGACAATTGGCTCGAAAGAGAATGTGATTGTTGCCAGCACTATCGACGCAAATGCTGGGATAATAACAATTAGTATCTGGAGGCGATACCGTTAACTTGCTGACCAGCGTATCGCCGTTACTATTCAAGAGCGTGTAGTTGATCTGTTCGACATATTGAGTCACCTCGGTTTCCTCCCATATGACACGGATATCATCCCATACGTCAATGGCTATTTCCATGGCAATAGGACCACCGCCACCGGTGCCGCTCACAACGAGATGAGGCGAAACAACTACGGCACCATTGTTGGCGAATTTTGCATAGCCAAGCCCATAACCCTCATACGAAAGTGCCCGCCAGACAAAATGAATATTATCCTCAGCGTCAGCCTCTATCCTCACATAACGGGAATAGCCACTCGGAGATACTTCTGTTTCCGGGATCAGACAATTACCCAGACTGTCACGTTTTGTACAATATATGTACCCACCAGTCCAACCCGCACTGTCCCAGGCTACCCAGACATTATTCTGATTGTCTGTCACCAGATCAGGATAATCGCTATATCCAGCAGTCTGAGGGCTGATCAGAATATCATCTGACCAGCCTGGTGGGTAGGCATTAAGGAGATCACATGCCGATATAAGAATTGTCAGAACAGTAAATACACCAGCCACTCTATGAACACTACTCAATCCTTCCTCCGCAAGATTTTAGCCTACAAGAAGGGTATGTCAATAGATTCTGGATTACAAAAAAAAGAGGAGCCAGCCACAAAGCCAGCTCCTCACTTTGTGCGGTATTTTCTCTGGTCTGACTTGGGGATACGTTGTAACAGGCACATATTGACAACCTCCATTCAGGTGATATGCTGTGTCAGAAGATACTTATTGTGAAATGGTAATATGGTAATTTTGACGTATAGGATATTCCTGCTGCTCTACCTTCAAAGAGGGAAATGACGATTCTCTTGATACTTCCATTACTGCTCAGCAATTTCGTTGAGAAATGGTATTTGCCTCAAGGAGTTAGTGGTTTCGGCAATACTGTAATGCAGGTTATAGATACTGATCGAGATACGCATCTTGAGTTTATTTTCACGACTTATGGCAGTTGGCCGCCTTATGTCTATATTTTCGAGCTGCACTTGCCTAATGATTGGCAGGTTGATTCCGTTCCGCTGGTTGGTGGCGATCTGCTCTGGGACTCCGGTGATTTTGATAACGATGGTTTATATGATCTAGCACTTCAGTTTCATATTGAGACTCCATCATTGGCTGACGGCATAATGATCTACGAATCCGTCGATTCTTTTTCCTATCCTACTGAGGAGGTGTGGCGGGATACAGTGGGGTTTCCATTGGTTACGCCAATCTGTGTTCATGATATTGATCAAGATGGTCTGCCGGAAATCGCGAAAGTATGTGGTTATTACACTGACTTGGAAATTTATGAATCCATCGGCAATAATCTTTACGAACATGTCACTACAGTCATAACCGCCGCAACACATACTTCAATGTCTACGCTTGCTTTTGGTGACTTTGATTCGGATAATCAGAACGAATTTGTCTGGGGTTACTCCGGTGGTGAATATAGCATCTGGGAGTGTACTGGCAATAATACGTATCAAGAAGTTCTTCTCCAGCAACTTCCGACACTCAACATTAGGGACTGTTTTTCTGTTCCTGACGCCGATGGTGACGGTAAGATGGAATTTGTGGTTAAGGGATATGTGATCCCAAGTGCTGAGATTCATGCTTTCATCTTTGAAGCAACAGGTGATAATACCTATGAGATCATCAAGACCTTCACATTATGGGGTGGTGATTACTATGGTGGTTATTCAGACGTTGGTGATGTGGATGGCGATAGTATCCCGGAAATTGCCCTGGAGGGAAGACAGACCATCCATATCATCAAAGCGGCCGGTAATGATTCATTCTATGTCTGGGAAACCTTACCGGGCAACGTCAGCGGTTCGAGTGTGCGTGTGTATGATGTCGATGGTAATGGGTTATCTGAGGTGATAATTTCCGGCAATAACCAGACGAAGATCTATGAATATCAAGTTGGAATAGCAGAAGACAATGAATCATCGCGTCCTTTGAACACTATGGAAGTTCACCCCAATCCGTTCAAGAATATTCTGGACATCAGATTTGATGCTCAATATGAAGGTGAGATTACTGTGAATGTTTATGATGTTTCGGGCAGGTTGATCAAAAATCTCCATTGTGGATCTATTCAGGGTAACGAAATGTTCACCTGGCAAGGTGACGATAACGATGGTAGACAGACACCCCAAGGCGTTTATTTTGTCAGGATCGAATATCCTGGGTTGGAACAAATCTTATGTGAGAAAATCATTAGAATGAAGTAATTATTCTTGGTGAATCATGAGAAGGGGAGTGATCGATTAAGATCACTCCCTCTTCTTTTTTGTGCGGTATTTGTGTGGTGTATTTACCAAAACATAGGGTAATAGACAGAAAATCCATGAAACGATATTGACACAGTAATTATTAATATTATAATAACCGTGGAGAGCTCGTGATAAACCTCCAAATTTTCTGTATACTACTGCTGTTTGAATTAGGGGCTGCGAATAAACCCATCTATGATGTGCATGGCAACATGCAGTCCATTTATAGTTGTGATTTTGGGTCTACGTTGGATAATCATGGAATAATTCTTTGCGATAAAGCAAGATTTTTCGATTACAAGAATATTCCCATTACAATTAAAAATGCAACACACGAAGATAATTCGGCGAGTGCGAACAGAATAACTTATGGAAAAGTGATGTTTGAGGCTGCCGGAGCAGCAGGATGCAGTTTTCTGCTTGGTCTCATCACATACCAGGTGACTGATGACTGGATTTCAGCTTACTGTGTTGCTGCTCCAATCGGACCGGCAGTTGGTGCAACTTTGGTTGGCAACAGCGTAATGGAACCAAACGGTTCTTTCGGAAGGAGTGTGATAGGTTCGATTACCGGAGCCGTAATTGGTGGAGCGATTTTTTATGGTGTGAGTTGGGTAATTGGCGTTAGTCACGACATTAATTCAGGAGACAAGTATTGGATTGGTATCGTTCCTGCTGTATCATTTCCCATAATCGGTGCAGTCGCAGGATATAACGCAGGATATGCTGGGGTTCATGCAAATTCAATACAGTTTGACGCAAGGAGCGATTGCACCAATGCATTTGACAAACCCAATAAGGTGTCAGCCAGAATCCAACTTATCTCATTAAGACTCTGACGAACCACATAGGGGTCGGCAGTCATCAAAACCACCGACCCCATGTGCGGTATTTGTGTGGTGTATTTACCAAAACATAAGGGTGCAAAGGGGGACACCCCCTTTTCTCCATGAAGTTTTCTACAAGACGCCGAAAACTTCGTGGAGACCTCGAATTCCCCGCCCCGGCGATCGCGAGTGCAAATTACTCTGGGTTGATGCCGAGTTGGATGCATCCTGTCACGCCTCATCGTTAAGCATTTCGCCACTCTTTCTTGATCTATCGATAGCACTAAATAACAGGCAGAAAATCCCTCAAAGGACAGAATGGGTGAAAACATTATCTGGCTTGGGTTTGCTTGATTTTGGCTGGAATATCGAAGGTTGTCAAAAATGGTGGAATCGGATTTTGAGTCCGCCGCGTCTCCCAGTTCCGCCATCTCGGCGTCAATACTGACAACACTTTCCCAGCACTAATCATTTGCCATGACTCGATGTGCGGTATTTGTGCGGTCCTCGGAAGCATTATATTCGGAAAAATCCAGTTTGTCAACCGCATCTCTGAGATTCTTGTTTGAAAGATGACTGTATCTCAAGGTCATTGAGAGTGTCTTGTGCCCAAGCAGTTTTTGAACCTCCAATATCGGCACACCATTCATGACTAGATGAGAAGCAAAGGTATGTCTGAGATCATGGAAGCGTAGATCAGACAATTTGGCTCTGTTGACTGCTGCCGTGAATCCATCTTTGATATCCCGATAAGGTTTCCCATCTGGGTGCGAAAACACGTATTGTCCAACCAGCTGTTGACCGAGAGAAATAAATATCTTATATGTAGCATCATTGATTGGAATTATCCTTGATGTATTGTTCTTCGAGTTTTTGATAGTGATCATCCGAGTTTTGAGATTGATGTCACCCCAGGTTAGGTTCAGAATTTCTCCTTTTCTCATTCCCGTATTCAAAGCCATAATCACGATAGGTTTTAGATGGTCAGCACAGCAATTGAGCAGCGTTCTGATTTCCTCATCCTGAAGATAGCGCAACTGTTCTGTTTCAGCACATGTGGGACACATTGGCTAGAATTTAGTAGACACTCTTAGGGTTGTGCTCCGTCCAAAAAGGGGTATGATTGAGTGCCCCGAGGAGGAGACATGGAG
>JAOUFJ010000058.1 GCA_029858255.1 candidate division WOR-3 bacterium
GGGATCTTTTCTTAGTCATCATTCTGGCAATTGTTCTCGTATACATGATCATGGTCGGACAATTTGAATCCTTCCGCGAACCATTCATCATTATGTTCACCATCCCCCTTGCGCTCATCGGCGTGCTCTGGATGTTATTCTTCACCGGCACCACTCTCAACATGCAAAGTCTGTTAGGCGTCTTGCTACTTGGCGGAATCGTGGTCAATAACGCGATCGTCTACATCACCTACACGAACCAGCTCCGTCGCGACCAGGGATTTAAATGCATGGATGCGGTAGTCGAAGCCGGCCGGGTCCGCATGCGTCCCATCCTCATGACAGCATTCACCACATCCTTCGGTCTCATTCCCATGGCATTGGGCATCGGCGCCGGCAACGAGCTACGTGCGCCGATGGCGCGTTCGGTCATCGGCGGTCTGATGGTTGCCACATTCTTGACGCTCGTCTTCATCCCCGTACTCTACACATTATTCGAGCGGAAAAAGGACAAAGTCTGCGAAGCAGATATTTCCAAATCCAAATAGTCTAGGATTAATCCCGCATCCTGCTGTCAACTCCCACCATATTTGTGGGTAGGCAGGATGCGGGTTTTGCATTATCACGCTTTACGCACAACGCTTGAGTAGAAGCTAAGAAGTTCAGAAAATCAGGAACGGAGTGATGCTGTACCAATTTTGTCCATATCTGGGATATGGCTACAAAATTGAGTGTCCCGCAGTCGTTAATGTGCGGGGCGAGCGCTTGTGCGACACCGCGGTGTTGATTTCGCTCCGATTACGTGTATAATTATATATGCTCAAGAAGCGAAAAACGTATATCTGCAGCCTTGACTATGCTGAAGACGAAGCTCTCGAGTTCGAACTCAAATTTCAGCGCACACTTACAACGGCAGAACGCTTTATAATGATGTTCAACATGTCTAATAGAATGAAGGAAATATTGATAAGAAATGGACATCGAAAACCTGTTGAAATCGTTAAACGATCATAAAGTCAAATACGTCATCATCGGGGCAGCTGCTTTCCCTGTACATGGATACGCACGTGCGACTCTGGATACTGATGTCTTTATTGAGCCAACCGACGCAAATGCCAGAAAATGCCTTGCTGCACTCAAGGATTTTGGGTACGATGTAGATCAAATCACCGAAAAAGACCTTCTGAAGAAAAAAATACTTCTACGCCAATATCTCGTTGAGGTAGATATCCACCCTTATGCAAGAGGAATCACATTTGGAAGTGTCTGGAAGAACAGAGTGAAAGACAAAATCGGCACCGCACCGGCGTATTTTGCCGGTCTTGAAGACCTTATAAAGATGAAACGAGCCGCGGGCCGACCAAAAGATAAAGAAGACCTGAAGGCCCTCCTCAAACTAAAGAACGCAAAAAAACAAAAGTAACGACTATCCCTCAGGCAGTACCACTTCACGCCTAATGTGCTACTAATACACTTCCAACTTTCATTTATTCTTCGAGTAAGTCCGCCATCAATTGTGGCGGACGCATCGAGAAGTATATAAGCTCATCCCCGGGCGCCGTGCTCTGTCATTGCCCAGCTCGCCTGCCGTCTGGTTTAACCAGGGGGAATCTGGGAATCCAGCCCTTGCCAGTCATTGCGAGGCTGGCATTACCAGCCGTGGCAATCTCGGCCGTTGAACGATAATAACGGAATTAACGAGATTAACGGGAATAACGCCCCCAAACGTTTCTAAGACTTGAGCGAACGGAGTGATACTGCGAGCCCTTCGGGACGGTCCTGCGTTATTGATCATCGATGCGTTTACCCGGGTAGTTCCCTGAAAATCTTCTTCATCCGCTGGCTGTACTCATGAAACGCTTTTCTCCCCTCTTTTGTCAAACTAAGTAAAGTGCGCGGGATCTTCTCCACAAACTTCTTCTCGATATGCACATATCCCGCTTTCTCCAATTTCATAAGATGGGACGAGAGGTTTCCCTTTGTCAGGTTCGTCTGCCTCAGAAGAAACAGGAAATCGGCGCTCTCGACAACGTATAGGTACGACAGAATCAGAAGCCGCGCAGGCTCGTGGACAACCCGGTCAATGTCAACGATCTTCTGAAGTTCCTGCGCCTCTTTCTTCTTAGCCGCCATCCGAGCCCTCCTCAGGCTGTCGTGGATGCTTCTTCAAGAAATCAAGAAATATCCTGAGGCCGATCAGCGTAACACTAACACCGAGAACGACAAAATAGAATTTCATGCTATTTGGTGCTACCGATCTCACAAATAATCCACCCAGACCGATCAACACCCCGTAGACAAACCAACGGTAGACTTTGTGTTCATACGCAAGTAAGCCGAAAATAACAGGAATGAAGAGTACCGCTGCTATCTTAAGGACGTTATGCCAATTATTCTGTACTGGTAATCCCAACAACAGAAAAATCAAAGCCGTTACTGCTGATAGAAGTATAATCCCTACTATGCATACCAATAATATTCTTAATGCAGTGGTTCCTTGATTCGCCACACGCGCGTAGCCAATGCGTGGGTGTGTCGTGCGCTTTCTAATTGCTTCTACGATCACAGGACCGATAACGATCCATGGTATATTAAGCAGAAGACGGTATTCTATCACAAAATACGTGAGCACAAGATGAACACCCAGGAGAATATCCATGAGGCCATCCTGAAAATTCATGTATCGCGTTTTGCGCTTGATCTCTTCCAGATCAGCCGATGGTTTCATTGACATGCTCCTTTGTTATCGGATATTTGTGAATGAATAGTACGAACCGCACGATACCGACAAGAACAAGCACTGCCCCGAGTATCCAGAGTTGAAGAGCCGATACAAGTCCCGGCTCATTACCTTGTATTGTAACAACTAGACCAACAATACCGCTTGTTAGTATAAGGCTGGCGAGGAAGTATTCAACGAGGGTCCTGTATAAATAGGCAATCGTAAACGCCATTGCACCAAGTACTAAAGCGAGATAGAAAGGTAGTATCCAATTGTACGCATTGATCTTCAGAATAACAATAAATATTAACAGTAGCAATATTGAAATGATCAACTTCCATTTCTTACTTTTTTCCTTCCTTACCTTCACATAGCCAACACGGGGATAGATAAAATGCTTCCTCAAAACTTCTGGCAGGAAGACATACAGACCGCTGCCGAGAACAAGCATCCAACCTAATCTATCATCGAGGAAGAACGGTGCCATGATGGCAAGAGCCACTCCTGCAATAATTGTTGCCAATCCATCCCGACGCAAAGTGCTTCTTGCTTTCTTTTCTATTTCTTTCATGACTATCTGTTCACTCATATCGTCCCCTCAGTTCTGTGTCGTACAAAGTACGGGATATCTCATTTTGAACAACAGCAGTCGCACAATACCAATCAGAATCAGTATCACGGATAAAATCCAGAGTTGTACGGCGGTGACTATGCCAGCCCCATGCCCTGCTCCTGTTAGTGTAACACCTATTATCCCACTCATAACAAAAATGCCTGTTACAAAATAATATGTAGACAACTTGTGTCTCCAAGCATTCACAAACGAAATAAAAGACAACACAGTTCCTACATAAAGCGGCATTATCCAGTTGAACCGGGAGTCTTTACCGAATACATAAAATAGAATAAGCGCGATAGCTGCAACGATCACCGTTAACAAATGCTGCAGAACCGTCATTTTCACCGCCTTAAGCTTCGCGTAACCAATACGTGGATAGACTATTTTTCTCCTCAAATAAGGAAGTACGGAAGCATGAAGTCCGACGGCAAATACGTACGCCCAGCCATGTCTGATATTAACAAAGAATATTGCCACAAGCGCCAAAGCAAGGCCACCAACGATCATGTCGAGACCATCTTGCCCCAATGCTCTGCGGACTTGGTCTTCCGCGCTTCTGACATCAATAATCTCGGTCAACTCATACCTCCTGTTCTATATTGGAATATTTGCGAATGAACCTGGTAAGTATTACAACCCCCATACATATTATGATCAAAGCGGGTACTCCAAAGGCAACGACGCTTAAATCGATATGTAATACTTGTCGCAAGATCATATCGGTAGGCACTGCAACCGCATACAGAAAACCGATTATGTACAAGCGGGCATAATTTAGAAAATACGCAGCAAGACTGAACAGAAGGAGCATATTCACTATCCAAAACAAGGGAACGATGTAACCCATGACCGGCTGCCGTGCCGTTGCATTTCCCATGGTAGAAACAATCAGCAAGAAAGCCGCCAATCCCGATACACATGAGATAGCGAGTAGTATCTGTGCTTTAGTCAATCGCGCCCTGCCTCTAGGGCCGAAAACGACTGTTCCGATGCGGGGCAGAGTTATGAAACGCTTGCCAAGTGCAAGAAAGAGAATGGCAAATACCAAGATCCCAACGTGGCCGAAGATCGAGTATTTCTCGGATATTCCGACGTCGGTACAGAACGCGCCAATAGCGATCGACGAAAGGAGCAATCCAAGATAGATATCCCAGATGCCATCTTCGTAGAATGACGTCCAGACCTTACGTTCCAGTTTTTTAAGATCGATCTTTTGTTCGCTCATGCTTTACCTCCTCAGCATCAAGATATGCATGTATCGACATATACAGTACTGAAATTGTCACAAGTGTAAGCGTCAATGATACTAACAAGCGGACGATATTTCCACCACGTATCGACTCAAACCCAATGTTGTTCGACGAAATGCTTCCCCTGTTCACCCCAGCAACGGTTTCGTCTGTTCCAACCGAGGAATTTCGCGCTTCGACGGTAACCCCTTCGATCATACCCAACCAGGCTTCATCCTGATTTTCATACCTGGGAGCCGTCACAACGACTTCTGGCATCATGCCAATTGAATCTAATCCCTGTACATTATTGGATGCCTCTGAAGCGTAAACTACGCCTCCTAAGAAGGCAAACGCAATCATTATACATGTCTTATGTACGAACATCAAATACCTCCTAATTTGTGTCCACGACAACACGCTATTCCCCTTTCGATTTCGGGTTTTTACTTAGCATTCGCAAGAATAGAACAAAACCAGTTACTATAATTACTCCCGCGGTGATGCCAAAGGTTACGGGGAAACCGTGGTGAGGCACACCCTTGTGTAGCCAAAGCCATTCGCCTACCGGTACGCCCAAGGCAACCAGAATACCGTAAACGTACAACCGTATGAAACCCAAGAAATAGGCGGCAAGACCAAAACACATGAGCACGATCGCTATGAAGCGAAGATTGTGCACCCACGCCTGTCCGACACCGCCCCTTACAGAGAGAAGACCCAAAATGAAGCCGACCGACAACACTACCAGCATTAAAACGTTGAACTTCACTAAACGCTTTTTGCGTGCGCGCCCAAAACTGACCAGCCCGACCCGTGGAATGACGACCCGTTTCCTGAGCAGCCAGAGTAAAACAAGTACCAGAAATAAGAACGGAAGAAAAGCTACAGGGATCCAATCTCCCAATGCTGTTCTGCTGAACATTGGTGCCAGAGCGAACGTAAGTATGATGCATCCCAGAAATATGTCGCCCAGGCCATCGTCGTAGAATGAAGTCCAGGCTTTGCGTTCGAGCTGCTTCAGGTCCATTTTTTGTTCCATCACCAACCTCCTTACTTACATACTAGTTTGTATTGCAAACTAGTCTATTACATTATAACAAAAAAATCGGATTTGTCAAGGGGTGACTTGCATGGGACTCTCGACGCTTTACGCAACACGCTATATGCCTCACGCCAATCAACTGATTTCCATCATTATCATCTATGTCTCTATCTCCGTAATCACCTTCGAAGCAGGGTCATTGCGAGCGAACGCAGTGAGCGCGGCAATCTCAGCAGGGGAACGATACTGCCGTAATTAACGTGCCTAACAAGCCAACCGCCTGATAAATCAGGCAACTACATGATATGGTTATTACTCCGAAGTCAATCAACGATAGTAACGAAATTAGCGGAACTAACGAACCCAACGTTTCTGACAACATCCCTTCTCCCTTGAGGGGAGAGCCCGCCCTCTCATATCCCCTCTCCCTTGAGGGGAGAACCCGCCCTCTCATATCCCCTCTCCCTTGAGGGGAGAGCCCGCCCTCTCATATCCCCTCTCCCTTGAGGGGAGAGGGTTAGGGTGAGGGTGTAAATAGAATCACTGTAATCAAGTGTTTTTCATCACCGTCACGATTTTTGCTCAAATCAAAGATTTGACCACAAAAATCAGTGTGCCTGGGTCCAAAGACCGAGGTGATTCGACGATACAAAGCATCGGTCATTCTCCGGTTTAACCGGGGAATCCAGACGACATAACAAGCAACACCTTATCTCTATCATCCCCTCTGATCCATTCAGCGAAGCGTGTCTCCAGTCTGCCATGGCAGACGTGTCCTCAGCGAAGCATGAATTCAGCTCGTCGAAGACGAGCGTGACTTCAAACCATCATTGATGTAGCTGCTCCCGTGATGCTATGTCCGCCTCCGGAGGAAGCAGGGTCATTCTCCGGTTTAACCGGGGAATCCAACACCTCCCAGTCATTGCGAGCGAACGCAGTGAGCGCGGCAATCTCTACGTTGGGGGTTGGTTTTAAAGATAACTTTTATTTTGATCTTATTTGCGTAACCAACTCAAGAATTGTGTTTAAGACCAAGCCAGGATTCTCCGAAATAATATCATGACTATTTCCTTCTGCA
>JAOUFJ010000059.1 GCA_029858255.1 candidate division WOR-3 bacterium
AAAACAAACAAAACCTATCCGGACCAGTATAAAACCGTTGAATACCTGTCTATTTTTTATGCACGAACCCGGCGGATTCTGAAGTGTTATGTTATTTCGAACTCGCCCTTGCCGACGTATACACATCTGCCGCCGATCTCGATGGAGTATTTACCGCCCTCCAGACTACCTCTCATTATTATCAATGACGGGCGTCCCATTTCTACGCCCTGCTCATTCCTGATCTCAAATTTCTTTCCAAAAATACCGTGCTTGAGCAAATAGCCGACGAGCGGGCCGGCTGCCGAGCCAGTTGCCGGGTCCTCAAGAATGCCTAAATGCGGGGCAAAGAACCTGGTGTGAACCTTCACCGTCGCATCCGTGGTCTCGAGGCTGAACAGGTATGGGCCGACCAGATCCCCTCTGAAGAATTTCTTCATGTTGGTCACATTACCTTGAGTTCGTTGTAGCGCATTCAGGGAATTGACCGGTATGATCAAAACCCGGTTGCCAGTCGACACCTCCTCAATCGGCAGTTCATTCGATATATCATCAGGCGTAAGATCAATGAGCCCGGCGATCTCCAGTCGATCTTCATACTGGGCAAAAAATTCTGGCTCGTTTTGCGTCATCCATAACGTGTCGTCTTTTCTCTTCAATGGAATCACTCCGACCTTTGTCGCCAATTTCAGAATATCTTTCTTCTCACTCCAGATGTCAAAAAGATCCATTATCGCATAAGCAGTCCCTAGGGTTGGGTGCCCGGCGAAAGGCAGTTCGCGTCCTGGAGTAAATATACGAATATTGAAATCCGCTTCGGCCGTATCTGCCGGGAACACGAACGTAGTCTCCGAGTAATTTATCTCCTTGGCCAATACTTGCATCTGCGCGGAGGTCAGACCAGCACCTTCGGGAAAAACCGCGAGTTGATTTCCTGTATACGCCACATCTGTGAAAACATCAATGAACACGCATTCTTTTTTCATCATACCTCCCTTCATAATTGTCTGCACGTCCACACTGCCTGTGCGAGGACCACCATGAAGCATGTTGGAATCACTCTACTGTCTAACAACATCTGCTAAAAAATCTTTTCTTCTTTTTTCTCTTCCTTTGGTGCATAATGGGAGAACAGCATCGTGTGAATACCGTGTCCCTGTGTGATCGACCTCAAATCGGTCGCGTAACCAAATGATTTGGCGAGCGCCAGGTTCGCATCTAATATTTTTTCCTGTTTATTGGTTTCAATGTTCTGAATACTACCCTTGCGAGCATTGATATCGCTGATAACATCACCAAGATAGTTCTGGGGAACTATTATCTCAAGTGACATGATCGGCTCCAGCAGAATTGGATCGCCCCTGGAAAATCCTTCACGCAGTGCGATCTGCGCTGCGATCTTGAAGTCCAGGTCGGATGAATCGGTCGGGTGATGTTGCCCGTCGAGTATCGTGACCTGAATATCAATAATTGGATAACCGAAGTAGACTCCCACCTCGGCCTGCTCTTTTATCCCTTGCTCGATGGCCGGCACAAACTGCCTGGGAATTACTCCTTCCTTTAATTTGCTTTGGATCTTTACCCCGCTACCGCGCTCAGCCGGTTCAATCTTCATTTTGACCACGCCATAGTGGCCGCGTCCACCAGTCTGTTTTATGAACCTGCCTTCGGTGGTGACCGGATTGGTGATTGTCTCACGGTATGAGACTTGTGGCCGACTCGCATGACACTCGACGCCGAATTCGCGCTTCAAACGCTCGACGATTATCTCAAGATGCAACTCACCCATTCCAGATATGATACGCTGTGCAGTCTCTTCATCAGTTCGCACTTTGAACGTCGGATCTTCGATCTGCAGATATTTCAATGAATCATCAAGCTTGGCATCGTCCATCTTCGTCTTGGGCTCCAGGCTCACGAAAATGACCGGCTCCGGGAAACGCATGGATTCATACGAAATCGGGTACTTTTTCGAACAGAGTGTATAACCAGTTTTGCATTCACGGATTCCCGTCACCACTCCAATCTCACCGACGGTCAGACTCTTGGCTTCCTCTCGCTTGTTGGCATGCATGAGCAGTAGCCGGCTTATCCGGTCTACTCTTCCCGGCGGATAGATCAACACCTTGTCACCACATTCGATATGGCCTGAATAGACGCGTATGTAGTAAATGAGACCGAGATGAGGATCGGTCTGCGCTTTGAATATCAGGGAAGAAAAAGGCGCATCTACTGAAGGCTGCCTGGTTTCTTCCTTCGAAGTTTCTGGATTGATACCCTTCATCGGCGGTAAATCGACCGGCGAGGGTAGATAATCCAATACACCATCGAGCAGCTTCTGCACACCCATATTCTTCAGCGCGGTACCGCAGAATACAGGGAAGAAGTGCAAGTTGATTGTTCCTTTCCGTATTGCCGATTTTATTTTGTCGACCGGGATCTTTATCTCGCCAAAATAACTCTCAAAAATATCCTCGTCATATTCGGCGAGGGTTTCCAGCATTTCATTCCGGTACTGCTCGGTTAGTTTTCGGTAATCTTCAGGAATCTCCTCCTCTCTGAATTCGGTACCCAGGGTTTTTTCCTCCCAGTAGACAGCCCTCTCCTTAACTATATCCACTAATCCATAAAACATGTCATGGTCTGCGATCGGGATTTGCAGCACCAATGGTTTCATCGATATCTTTTTTTTCATCTGATTCAGGACACGGTAGAAATCAGCTCCGATGCGGTCCATTTTGTTGACGAAGGCAATGCGCGGCACCCGGTACTTGTCAGCCTGCCGCCACACGGTCTCGGTCTGGGGCTGCACTCCGCCGACGGCGCAGAATATCGCGATCAGACCATCAAGTACCTTCATGGATCGTTCGACCTCGACCGTGAAATCCACATGTCCAGGCGTGTCGATGATATTGATACGATATTCCTTCCAAAAAGACGTTGTCGCTGCCGAGGTGATCGTGATCCCGCGCTCGCGTTCCTGATCCATCCAATCCATCGTTGCCGAACCATCATCCACTTCACCCATCCTCCGGATCCGGCCCGAATAGAAAAGAATACGCTCGGTAGTAGTCGTCTTTCCGGCATCAATATGAGCTGCCAGGCCAATGTTTCTTATTTTTGCCAAGTCAATCATAACCTTTAGTATAGTGAAATATATTGAATAGTCAATTGCCGTTACTGCGGCGTGGTACTACAGAGTCCTGCGTTCACGTTTTATAGCCGACCTGATTTCATTCCCATTGTACTTGCCCACTCCCACTGGGAGACCGTGGTAACGAATGATCACAAAACCTTTTTCTACATTCAACACGTTATCTACTTTAACGATCTCACCTTTCAGGAATTTCGTGACCTGCCACTCCTCCATTTCTATCACGTTTCTCGTAGCATTCGAACCGAAGAGCTGAACGAAATCATTGTCTGGCTTCAAGTCCTGGCCATAAACCCGGCCGAACTCCAATCCTTTACGGATCGCGTTAGCCTCCCTGAAGGAGAAGACTTCCGGGGTCGAAATGAAATCCTCATTGCGGTACTTGAAGAGCGCAAAAGGCTTCAGATTCTCTCCGTCAACACCGAAATGCTCTGAAAACATGGTCAGTAGTCTGTTGTTCGTTTCTATTTTCCCCAGGTAATCCATGCGAGGTTTACACACTCCTCTCTTTGTTAGCCTGGCGATGAAGAACGGTGCTGTGTCATTATCCTGCGGCAGGATGCGTGTGCAGTTCTCGACCCTCTGGTCAAAACTAGTACCCTGCCATCGTGTAACACCGGCCCGGGTCTTAAAGTTATCAAGTTTAACAGGCAAGATCTCAGCCTCTGGAAATTTTTCCAGCAGGTATGAAATCACCATTTCGTTCTCCTCGGGAGCGATAGTGCACGTTGAATAAACCATGGTACCGCCAGGTCGTAATGCCCTGAACCCTGATACAGCAAGGCCGATCTGAATCCTGGACATGCGCTTGATATTCTTGATACCCCAGTGATATAGAACTGCCTTGGACCTGCGAATCGTTCCTTCGGCACTGCACGGTGCATCAACAAGAATGCGGTCGAAGTAATTGTCGAAGACCCGATGGACCTTTTGCCCGCTGATGCTGATGACCGCTTCGTTGATCAACCCGCACCGCTTGATATTGTGGATCAATCCCCTTATTCGCTTGCGACTGATCTCGTTGGCGATGAGCAAACCTCGGTTGTTCATCATCTGTGCAATCTGAGTGGTCTTGGACCCTGGCGCTGCGCACATATCAAGGACGACTTCACCACCTTGGGGGTCAAGAACGACCACGGGTATCATCGACGCCACTTCCTGAACATATATCAAACCAAGATTGTGCGCGATATGCCTGCCGAGTCGATATTTTCCGAGCACGCTGTAACCATCTTCATAGAAAGACAACTGGCGCAGTTTCATATCTTTGAGAAGAGCAGTTACTTCCTCGTGCCTGGCTTTGAGGGTATTGACGCGCAGGGACTGCACCAAGGGTCTTCTCAGATATTGCATGAAATTTTGATAATCTGGAATTATGGATTCATATCTCTCATACAGTTTTTCCATTTTCATGTTTTATTATATAACTGTTTTCGCCAAAAAGTCAACAAAAACCAGAAAGACACACTAACCTCACACCACCGTTCTATTGACTATTGCCGCGATTTCAATAGTCTATTCTGATGCAGAAGAATACGGCCGTCCAATTACCACAGTTCATTGAACTCGGTGAAATGAAAATCGAGAACTTGTTGAAAATACTCGACAAGCACAATCTTATTTCAAAAAGAATAATGCTGCTGTGCGATGAGAACACGGTCAGCATCGGCGGCCATCAGATACTGGCAACGCTGCGTGCAGAAGATCTGGATGTCCTTGAGCAGCACGTAGACAATAGCGATGACCAGAATGCCATGCGAGTCGCACAGAAGATCGAGGAGGAAAAACCAGGCCTGGTCATTGGATTTGGCGGAGGCAAGGTTCTGGACGTCGCCAAACTAGCGGCCGGGTTGAAAAATAAGAAGTACATAAGTATTCCAACCACTCTGTCCAATGACGGAATAGCCTCGCCAGTATCGGTCATCAAAAACAACGAAAATATTCCGGTGAGCCATATCACCAAGGCCCCGTTTGGTGTGATCATTGACCTGGATATAATCAAAAAGGCGCCGAGGCGCCACCTGATGGCCGGAGTCGGCGACCTGATCTCAAACCTCTCAGCGGTTTTTGACGCTCGCCTCGCCCAGGAAAAGCAAGGCGAAGAAATCAATGTCAGTGCTCTTCAGCTGGCCGAATCTGGTGGGCATCGGCTCCTCAACATGGAGACCAGTGAAGTAGAAAGCACCATTTTTCTTCAGGAACTCGCACATGGTCTTGTTAAGAGCGGTTTTGCGATGTGCATCTGGGGCACGTCGCGGCCGGCAAGCGGCAGCGAGCACAAAATCAGCCATTCGATTGACCACTTCTGTCCACGCAGCAATGGACTGCACGGCGAGCAAGTCGGCATCGCCGCGATATTCACTATGGCCCTGCAGAAAAATGTTTCTCTTGAGGCAACAAGAAGATTCTATACGAATATCGGTTTCCCCTGTAACCTAGCCCATTTGGGCCTGAATATGACCGAATTCGTGAACGTCGTGCTAAATGCAACAAAGATACGCCCGGAGCGCTATACAATCCTCGAAGACCGACACCCGAAGGAAAAAGAGATCGAAAAAATCGTCGATTTCTTGGGCTTATGAATACCGGGCATTTCGGAAGCTGGTTCGAAGTTGTATCGCGGCTCCGAAGGCCTGCCTGCGGTGATCGCTCTGTACATTAAGATACGCTTTAACCCATTGACAAATTCCTATTTATTTATATAATAATAGTCTGTGTAATTTTTACTGCCCATGCAGTTCAGTTGGAGCATCCCGCACTTTTGTGCCTGGATAGCTCAGTCGGTTAGAGCACGTCCTTGGTAAGGACGAGGTCGCCGGTTCGACTCCGGCTCCAGGCTTAACCGAGAAGGCGGGCGCGAACCCGGCCGTGGGCTTGGTGTTTTTTGTTTAAGGAGGATGATTATGGCGAAGCAGAAGTTTGAGCGGACGAAGCCGCATGTTAACATTGGGACGATTGGGCATGTTGATCATGGTAAGACGGCGTTGACTGCGGCGATTACGAAGGCGTTGGA
>JAOUFJ010000060.1 GCA_029858255.1 candidate division WOR-3 bacterium
GAGGGAACGCCTGAGGATATTGCGGCAATAGAGGCAATATTCACGGATGATTACCCGGAATTGCTGATAGTAGATGAAATATTCAATGATAGTCTGAATTCAGTTAATCTGGCAGATGTCGAGATCCTCTGGTCTGAGATGGTCTTCTCGGTCGATTCTCCACTCATAAAGCAACATGCTGATTCCTGTGGGTTAAGATTGAATAATACACCGTTGGAGCGTGTATGGGACGACATGTGGTTTACAAAAGACACAGCTTGTACAGTCTACTATATTGACACATTTGATTTCTCGTCGCTGGCGCATGCAGATCTACAAATAGTCGGACATTACGACAGCGTCGTCATAAGTGGCGCCGATACTATATGGATGATCGGCACAGTTGATACCATTGATATACACTATTATGCCGAGCCACAACCCGCGATCGGTGATGGCAGACGTCTGATATTTTTTGATGTTATCCGTGAGTGGATAGAAGACCCCCAAAACCCTGGCGATTCAGTCTATGCAGTAGTTGACCCGAGGCAGTGGTTCTTGAGCAAGTTATCATATGGCAGTTATTATTTCCCCATCAGGGGGGCAGATGCTCCGTATATTGACCGCGTTATTTTAGCGCGGCAGAACGGTTTAGCGGATACGATCCTAGCCTCGAATACAGACACGACGTATACGGGTCATGTCATGAACCGTTTCAGGTCAATTGACTCTCTTCTTGAGTATACGAGTGGTGATTCGATTGCGGTAACGGTCATCTTGGGCGGGCAATGGGTTGTCGATGAATGTTCATTCTTTGTAACGACAGGTGATGGTCCAAGGGTGAATATATTGTCATCAGGCAGCACGGTTGAATTGATCGGTGGCGGTATCACCAATATCTATTTCGAAGTTGTTAAAAATGATGTGTATTATTGTGTGAATCCCCTGGTGGACTATAAGGCGACATTATGGCTAATTCCGGTTGTGATTAATTAGACACTGGGGACGGAGGCCGCGACAACATTTCGAATTTCGTATTTCGAAAAGCGAATTTGCACAAAAAATTTGGTTCGTTATTATCGTTTAGCATCTGAGGTTCAGGAGTTCGTATCTTCTGGTCGTTGAGCGTGTCGCGTCGAGCGTAGATCGGCTTGACATTCATTTCGATTAATCTAAAATACCACAGCGTAGATTTTGGGAGGCGGTATTATGCGGCGTTCGGTAACTGGTATTTTGCTTGTGGTGGAATGGCATCAGCCCTCGAAAGTGGAAACTATTTGCCCTGCAAATCGATTATCCCGATTCTTCATATCGGATACTGCTAATAAGATGATAATCGAGGATCCCGCAAGCGGGACACAGATAAAAAACAAGATTACGATTATGAGAATCCGAGCTGCATCACAAGGTATCGCAAAGTAATATAGGAGCATAAGTTTAAGTTGGTGTTGATTTTCCGTAAAAGATTAGGATAATAATGCGGAGGATAATAATGACTATTTCGAAGGAAGTCCGTGTGCTGCGTATTGCTTTGATCGTAATGTGGTTGGCGACTACTAGTGCGATGGTTTTACTGCTGCTGCAGGGTGTCCGGCGAGTGGACCAGTTTAACGTTTTGCACTATGTTCTGCCGTGTATGTATACGCTGGTGTTAGTCTGGTATTTGTGGCGAACAGGCCAGTCTATGAATACACTGCCCGAGATTCGTTCTCCAATTTTCCCGCAACGGCAACTCGGGCGCATTATTCCAGCCGCGATCATAGCACTCATATTTGTCTTGCACTTTTTCTTTGATCTCGGGGTCCTCTTACTTGTGAGCATTGTCGCTATTGTCTGGATAATTTTGGCGTGGTGGCGAAATATCAGTGTGCGCTTGGTGATCACAGGCTTCTTGCTTGCCACTATCGCGTTTGTTGGTGGATATTTGTACTTCAAACATGGCTTCATCTCTTCCACTGTTTTTTTCCTCCTTGTGATTCTCTCGCCTCTAAATGTCATTGCCGGCGGATTGTTGATCATCAAAACGGGGTTAAACAACTTTGCGCTGCTTTCGGGCAATTACGTGAAGGCATTGAAAAGTTTTCTTTGGGGTTGTCTACTGTTCGTCCCGCTTGGTTTGACTAATGCTGCCAGCGGTTCACCGGGCGGCGATCTCAAGTGGCTTACATCCTGGTGGATGCCTTTCTCGCTTCCAGTGTATTCTGGGATCGTGGAGGAGGCCTGGTATAGGCTATTGGTTATAAGTCTCTGCTACTTCATGCTGCGCCCTGCGCTTCGCAGATATCCCCAGATCGCAATGATGGGGGCAGTATTCTTCAGCGCGATCACTTTCGGTCTGGGTCACGGTCTATCCCTGCACAATTTTCTGACAACCGGCTTACTATACGGCCTACCAATGGCGGTCATATTTGCGAGGCGTGATTGGGAGCACGCTGTGGGCACTCACTATATGGTTAATTTTATCCCGGTGGCGATAGTTTTTTTGGAGACAACTATTTTGTAGGTTTTCATAATTCACGATAATCGCTATGTCCGTTATTTTCGTTGAGACCGTTATAATCGTTGCCGTCGTCTATGTAGCCGAAACGGGCATCGTGACTATCTAACGTAGCCAGCTTGAGTGTAGGGCGAACCTTTAGGTTTGCGGCAATCGCTGCAGGGCTAAAGCCCTGCCCTACGTACTTTCTTGCGAAATGTGGTAGTTCTCGATTCGCTCTGCTCTCTCGAACGATAAGGCGACATGTCATTGCGAGCGGTAGCGAAGCAATCTGAATTCTAAGCATATGGGCCGTTGAGATTGCTTCCCTTCGACACGCTCAGGGTAGGCTATGCTACGCTCCTCGCCATGACTGCCTTACGGCAATGGGGACAGGCACCTTGCGGAGCCAGTCCCCTGGAGTGTTACGGCACTGCGGGCGGGGTAACCGGGGACAGGCACCTTGCGGAGCCAGTCCCCTTGGGCATAAGCGTCGGGGGTTAATCGTCTTGACATTCATTTCAATTGCTCTAAAATGGCGTAGCGTATACTTTGGAAGGAGGTATTATGCGCCGTTCTTTAACTTGTATCGTACTTATAGCATTCTTGTACTGTCAGTGTTCACCGCGCTATTATTCTGGATACGGCAAGATCGAGGTACCTATCATACTAAGTGACGTTGTCGGGGAAGTTATCGATGCCGAAGAACGCATTCGGTATGATCTTTTCAAAGGCATTGAGGATTTTGAGCAGGCTCGGTTCTATCCAATCGAGGAAGGTGGTTTGTGTGCCGAAATTCAAACTGCGAACTACACGCTGGTGGCAGTGAACCGTGAGCCCCAGATGCGCTTCATCCTGAAGGATTACATTGAGAATTATGAGTCGATACAGTCCTTAAAAAGAGCATTCGAGACGAAATGGAAGATAATTGACTATGATACACTGGGGTTTCCGATTACGAAGAATGAGTTTGCTGCTGTTCGATCAAACAGTTGTTGTATTGCCGGTGCCACAGGATTTGGCTTAGTTTCCTTTGGCTTAGCGGCTTTGTTTGCGTGGGGATATGGTCTGGCGCATGAGTATGATGACCAGGGAGATGTTTGGAACACCGCTGTGTTGATTACGGTGGGCGGAACTGTCGCCGGCCTCATCACGGGTGGTTTGTTGGGAAGAAAAATCGATAAAGACGGGGCAATTGAGGCGATAAAAGAATCGAGGATGCCGCGCGTCGTTGATTAGAATCCAGGATGATGGGCCCTGATACGGCTCGTTTAGATCGTTAGGTTCGTTATTATCGTCAATTTCGTTAAGACTGATTGAACACGGAGATTGCTTCACCCATAAGACGGGTTCGCAATGACGGGGTGAGGCGTCAGGCGTTAAGCGTCGAGCGTAGATCGTCTTGACATTCAGGTCAGATATCCTAAAATATCCCAGCTCAGATTTGTAGTGGAGGAACTATGAGACGTACAGTTGCTGTCGTCCTTTTGATTATTCTTGTACTCAATTGCGCACCTGTCCTTCCTCAGTACGAACGTCCTATGTATGATAGAAAGCATGCGCTTGTGATAAGTGAGCGTATTGGGGAGACGATCGATCCTGAAGAAAGAAGGCAGTTTGACTTATTTCACGGAATAGAAGCATTCAAGGAGGCGCGCTTTTTCGCATTGGCGAATGGCGGTTATGTGTTGGAAATAACTACCGACGATGAGAAGCTTGTTTCAGTCAATCGTCATCAGGATGCGATCATAGTCCTTCGTGACTACATAAATAAGTATGAAGAAATAAATGCTGACCGTGCAGCGTTTACGCGCAGGTGGAGGGTATTGGAGTACGATACTCTTGGGATTCCTATAACCGAGAGTGAAGTAAGGCAATTGGTGGAACGAAGTCGTCGCTATGCAGTCATTGGGTGCTTAGCATGTTGTGCTGTCCCGACAGGTCTCGGCTTGTGGGCTGCTTTTGACGCAAACAGGAGCGAGGATAACGGTATAGGTGCGGCGATTGAGGGAACTATGGGCTTGCTGGCAGGCTACGCCGCGGTGTTAGTAGGAGTGACATCGGGAGTTGTTGTGTATTTCATGACATATAAGAATGCAAAGAGTTGCATACAGGCGATCAAAGAATTACGGAAACCGAGGCCGGTGGAATAACCCTGCTTCGCAGGGTATCACGCGCACCTTAATTTTCGTCAACAAACCCAACCTGGTATACACTTGGTCGTTAATTCCGCTGAAACAGCGATACTTGATACTAGATACTTGATAAAAGAACGTTACTTTCGTTAGTCTCGTTATTATCGTTACTTCCGTTAGCCCCGTTAATATCGTTGATTGACTGAGATTGCTTCGTCGCTTCGCTCCTCGCAATGACGGCATGGAGTGTGTAGTGTGGGAAGTGAGCCGTGAGTCTGGCAACATGTTTTATTGACACGGACTACATTCTTTCATAGAATATCGTGCCATCAGCAGAGGAGGAATGATGAAAGACGAAGAGTCTCCCTCAACAATCCAGGGATATGTGGCGATGGAGCGGGGAAAGCCGCTCAAACTGCATTCGTTCAAGGCTCCAAAACTGGGGGAAAATGATGTCCGCGTTTCGGTCACTCACTGCGGTGTCTGCCACACTGATATCAGCGCAATTGATGATTACTACGGTATAACTACTTATCCTTTTGTGCCTGGGCACGAAATCGTCGGGTACGTATCGGAAATGGGCCGCGCCGTAGCTGGTTTGAAGGAAGGTGATAGGGTCGGCGTAGGGTGGCAGGGTCGTTCTTGTATGAAATGCGAATGGTGCTTGAAGGGAGAGGAGCAACTCTGCATGGATATTGTCAAGTCGGCAACATGGGATCCATACGGCGGGTTCTCTTCTTCTATCATCGCGGATAGCCGGTTTGCGTACCAACTTCCCCAAGCTATGCGTCCTGAGGTTGCTGCGGTGCTGCTGTGTGCGGGTATCAGTGTCTATTCGCCGCTTAGAAATTATGCAAAGGGCTCAGCGCTGAAGATCGGTGTTGTCGGTGTCGGGGGCTTGGGTCATATTGCTCTCCAGTTCGCTCGCGCACTTGGCTGTGAGGTTACAGCAATTTCCTCGTCTCCAAAGAAAAAAGAGGAGGCGCTCGCCTTGGGTGCAGATCACTTCATCGTTTCAAACGACCGGGATAGCTTGCGGCGAGTTGAGTTCGAGTTCGACCTGCTACTATGCACGTCGAGCGGTGGCGTCAGCTGGGAGTTATTGTTGGAAACTTTAAAGAAGAAAGGGAGGATGGTCTTGGTTGGTTTCCCGAATATTGCACTCAAGCCGGTCGATCTTGTGGCGCACGAGCTTTCAATCACTGGCTCGTTCCTGGGAAACCGCGCTATAATGAAGGAAGTATTGGAGTTCGCGCAGGCACAGGGCATTACGCCCAAAGTTGAGCTGATGCCCATGTCACAGGTCAACGGGGCGCTTCAGCGTGTTAAGGAGAACAAGGCGCGCTATCGGATTGTGCTG
>JAOUFJ010000061.1 GCA_029858255.1 candidate division WOR-3 bacterium
GAGCGGGCCGTCGTTCTGGCAAAGGGTAAGCTGATCAACCTCCAGGATATCGGCTTCGAAAAAACAAAAACCGCCGAAGTCATGCCCCTCACAGATATCAAAAAAGAAGCAGTGATCGAGGCGCTCAATCTCGCAAACTGGAATGTGACCAAGGCAGCAAAGATGCTGCACATAGGCCGTCGGAGCCTGCATAGATATATCAAGAAATTCAATATCGTGAACGACAGCACGTTTTCCATCGGCCGAAGTCAGAAATAAGGTACATACGCATTAATACAGGCAGCATCGAATAGACTTAAATCGATTGAGATCCAATCAAGACTTAAGTGGTCATCTAGAGGGTTGACAACATTCCAGAAATAGCCATAATAATTCCCTGGTATAAGTTGGAATCCTGACGCGGCGTTTTGCACGAGGTTGTTGTATTCTATCTCATCTTATTGGAGGATAATGTGAGAGTATTGCACGTTTACGAAGTAAAGACAACAGACGGTGCCAGGTATTGTGGCGAGATCGCCTACAAGGATGAAGAAAAACTGGTACTCCGTCTGAGACATAGATCCCCAGAACAAAAACTAAGGCTTTTCAAGAGCGGAATTATCTCAGTCAAGGAATTAGGCTGGCAAAAAGCATTTGCACTGAGATAAGGGGATTTATGGTAAAAACAGCAATAATAACAAAGAAGATATTGATTGAAAGGAGAGAACCATGAAGAAGCTGCTTATATGTATGCTAGGAGTATTCCTAACTGTGAGTATAGCCGTAGCAGTTGGCCCAGATGCCCCGCCACCTTCACCAGATGTCGGTCCGGATGCTCCACCTCCGTCGCCAACACTGGCTATAGGTCCAGATGCTCCACCTCCGTCACCAGACGTTGGTCCGGATGCTCCACCTCCGTCACCAACACTGGCCTAAGGAGCTAATGAGATGAAGATCTTACATCTTTATCAGGTAAAGATGCTGGATGGCTCGCAATACCGTGGCGAAATCGCTTACCGCGATGATGAGAAGATCGTGCTGAAGCTCAGGCACCGGTCTCCGGAGCAGAAGCTCCGTCTGTTCAAAAACAGCATTGCGTCGGTAAGAGAAGTAGGCTGGCACAAAGCGTACGCTCTAAGATAGAAGATCTGTAAGTCTGACAAAAAGGAGCGACAAGCGAGCATAGAGAAGTTAGGTATTTGTTAGTACGAAAAAGGATTTATATATAAGGAATTCAGAGGTACAGGGATAATTCGAGCTTTTGAGAATTAGGTGGTATAAGTGTGCCATTTTGGCACACTAGACTTAATCCAGCCCCTGTATTTATTTATCCTGCGGGATACCCCCATATTTGTGCCATTATGGCACACTATTGAGACTTAAACTTCACTTCCATTCACTAAGATATTTCGATATTTAACAACAAAAACCCCTGGCACGGATATTGCTATTTAAACGAGTGGTGAAAAAATGATAATCATAATAGCGGCCATAATCCTCCAAATCACAGCAGCCATCCTCGCGCTGAGGCAAATGGGCGGGAAATCAGCGTATGGCTGGGCCTTCATTGCTTTACCTCTATTGTTCATGGGTACTGTGAGGGCGATCGATCTGGCCGGCTATTCAATAGGAATTAACATGGAAATCCTGACCCTATTGGTCGGCGGATCAATGTTCTTAGGGCTGGTGTTCATATCCAGGGTTTTCCGTGCTTATCAACAGAATTTAAATCTTTTCAAGTCAATACAGGATATTGACCGTGTAATGCTCTCAAGCCTTAGCTACAACGGCGTCATCAATGCCATTATCGACAAAATCAACCAGACATTGAGACCTGATGCCGTTGGCATATATAAATATGATAAGCAGGGGCGCAAACTCAATGTCCTCAAAACGCACAACCTCAGCCGCGAATTCCAGGCGAAAGTCACCGGCGACGGTAATGAATTCATCAAATCGGTTATCGAAAACAGACGAACCCTGATAATCGACAAATTCGCCGATGACGAAGACGCCGGAGTTCTTTCTTTATTAAGACGCGAAGGGTTCACGAGCTACCTCGGCACGCCGATCGTTTCCAAAGGCGGCGCGCCCATTGGCGCCATGGCCTTATATCTGAAGAAGCCGAAGAGGTATTCTGATAATGATATCGACTTCGTCAAAACAATGGGCAGCCAGATAGCAATCGCGCTGGACCGTGAGCAATTCATCGACCGCATCCACGAGATGAATTTCGAGTCGGTCTATTCTCTGGTCCAGGCGATCGAAATGCGTGACCCGTACACGAGAGGCCACTCCCTCCAAGTGGCAAAACTCGCTTCAGCAATTGCCGAGGCTATCGGATTTACAGGCCGCGATCTGGAATTGGTCAAATTTGCCGGCTTACTCCATGATGTAGGCAAGATCGCGGTACCTGAATGCATTCTGCAAAAACCAAGTTTCTTGACCAGCGACGAGTGGAAAGTCATCAAGCTACACCCGAAGCAGAGTGCAACAATAATAGACCCCATCAAGGGGCTCCGCCAGATCCGGGACTGGGTCTTATACCACCATGAGCGTTGGGATGGTAGGGGTTATCCCAAAAACATCAGGGGCGACAGGATTCCCATCCAGTCCCGGATACTTTCAGTATGCGATACTTTCTCGGCAATGACCGAAGACCGTCCATACAGAAAACGGCTCAGCGACGAGGAAGCACGCACCGAAATCAGAAAAGTCTCGGGCAGCCAGCTCGACGCGAAGATCGCCAATATCTTCCTTGATCTTGGCGTCAACGGTCACAACGGTAATTTTATCAATACTTTCAGCAGAGATACGCTGCTCGGGGATCTCGAATCGGATTCCGCCAAGAACGGAAACAGTTTCAGCCAGACCGTGCTTAACCTGCAGAAGACTTGATCATGGCGCGTGACATAATGAAAAAACTCAGATTCGACAATCGTGCAATTAAGAAAGACCTAAAATTTTTTGCAGGCATTCGAGCCAGGAATGACAGACGACAGTTAACAAAATCGAAGAGAGCGGGTCTGCGGAATGTCGGCATGGTGTGGAATTGCAGTGTGCTGTGTCTGGCACGCTGCGGTACGCGGATCTATGCCGGTCCGCTCTGAGTCATAAGGAAAGGAGATCGTCTATAATTTAAACGCCTTGTCCGGCAACCGAATGCGATGGAAGACTGTATCCAGAAGGATACAGTTTCCGTCATTTACATAGAATTCTTAAAAAGGAGAGCCCCTTGAAGAAAAGAATACTTCTTCTGTTACGTTTCGTACTTATCCTGTCCACCATACTGATGATGACCTATTCCAAGCGCGGGCTGAATATCGCATCGCCCGGCTACCTGGTCGCCCTGCTTTACTTCATATCGAACATAATATTCTACTTCATCCCCGAAACCAAATTCTCGCGCCCGGTTGTCACCTTTGCCATCTTCCTGACCGATGTCATCGCCATCTCGCTGGCCATATACCTCGCACAGGGTATGCAGACGGATTTTTACCTGATCTACTTCCTCATCATATTCATCGCTTCGGTAGGACAGGATCTGCGCGGCAGCATACCGATCGCCATCGTTGCCAGCATTCTATATGGCTGGCTGCTCTTGCGGGCAAACCCCGGAATTTCGATCCTCGATTCGGCGATCCTTATCCGAATACCGTTCATATTTATCGTATCGATCATAAGTAGTTACTGGTCGACCGAGATACGCCGCGAACTCACCGAAAAGAAAGAACTGGAGAATTTCGCGCATAGGTTGGAGCAAGAGATCGCCAGAATGACCGCAGAAGAAATCGATCTGAAAAGCTACCATGACACGGTCATCAACAGCGTAGCCAGCGGCGTGATCGCGGTGAGCAGCGATGGAGTGATAACGACCATAAACCCCGAAGCAGCACGTGTACTGGGCACCAGCCGGTCTGCTCTCATGGGGAAGAACATCAAAGATATCGATGGCCTTGAACCAATGTGGCAGAAAATGCAGGAGGTCATCGCTTCCAGCACACCCTCTGACCGCGTGCAGGTAGCGATCAAAAACGCGCACAATGAAACGATCCCCGTGGGTCTATCAGTTTCGCCGATGAGTTCATTAAACCATAGTATTTCCGGCTGCGTCGGCATTCTTCGCGACCTCTCCGACATCAAAGCGCTTGAGGAAAGATTGCGCCACGCGGAGAGATTATCCTATCTCGGCAAAATGGCCAGCTGGGTCGCCCATGAGATCAGAAACCCGCTTACCGCGATCGACGGTTTTTCGCAATTGCTGGCGAAGACGCGCGAACCCGACAAAATAAAGGCGTTCAGCGTCGAGATCCACCGCGGAACAAAACGCATAAATCACATCATCGACGACATCCTCACTTTCGCACGCACGAAAACACATATTAAAGCGGACGATATCGACCTGCGCCAGCTCATGACTCAAATAACCGAGAATATGGGAAACGTAAGAATTTTCATCAGCGGCGACGTGAACACCCGGATCAAAGGTGAAGAAGAATCCCTGAAGAGCCTATTCAATAACCTGATAAGTAACAGCATCGACGCCATGGATAAGGACCCAAAGCTGACCATAAAGTTCTGCAGGAAAGACCAGTGGCTGGTGACCGAGATGGCAGACAACGGCAGGGGAATGTCTGCCGAGAACATAAAAAAGTTATTCACGCCATTCTTCACGACGAAAAGCCGCGGCACAGGGCTCGGTCTCGCCATAGTGAAGAAGATTGTTGACGACCACGGCGGAAAACTTGAGATCGAAAGCGAAGAGGGTAAAGGGACGACCTGTCGTGTCTATTTGCCAGCAGGCGATAAATAAAGGAGGATACATGAAAAAAAGGTTATTGGTATGCGATGACGAAGAACCTATCCGGCTCTTATTGACCGAATCACTCCAGGATATCTATGATATTGTGGAAGCTTCCAACGGCAAGGACGCACTGAGCCTTGCGCTAAGAGAGCATTTCGACCTCATAATCATGGATATCAAAATGCCGCAGGTCCATGGACTGGAAGCCATCGAACGCATAAGAGAAAAGGATAAACGAATCCCCATAGTAATAATCTCGGCTTACCGGCCGATGGAAGACGATATCATCGTGAAAACCTCGAACGTTGCGGCGTTCATCACCAAACCGATCGACATTTCAGCCCTCCGGGCAAAAATATTTGAACTGATCGGTGAATAGAGATGTTATATATTTGTACGGCGTACCATACGTCAAAAAAACATTACATCACGTCTAACGCGCCTGTATGGGTGTGGTAGAACTCCATAAGTACTACTGTATACTACACAATTTTATCGTATAAGAACATGCTTTGCTGTTGATCTGGGTCTTTAATTGAATTTAAAACCCTTGCCCGTTATCAACCACAGGCAAGAGTCCACGACATCGGCTTCGTACAGTTTTCCTTTGTTCTTGGATATCTCATCCAGCGTAACATCGAGACTGTGGGCCGGGCGGTAAGGCCGGTGAGAAGACATCGCTTCGACGACATCGGCAACCGCGAGTATTTGCGATTCGAGCATAATATTCCCGGTCTTAAGGCCGCGCGGGTAGCCTGAACCGTCGAGGCGCTCGTGATGCTGGAGCACCACATCCGCGATCGGCCAGGGGAACTCGATCGTCT
>JAOUFJ010000062.1 GCA_029858255.1 candidate division WOR-3 bacterium
TCATGGTGATGTTTTCATGACTTTGTACTCCGAGGTACCTCAGAGTTTGGCTGTCATTCACGATAGTGTGTTGCCGGCTGGCCAGGATTTCTTTACGATCAGCGCAGATGATAGTTCGGTTATTGCGCTTACGGTTGACGGCGAAATAATTGGTGTTGCCGAAGGAACTGGATACCCGGTAAATATAACTATCAGCCCGCAGAGTGGGGGAGAAACGCTCAGGGTGACGGTCACCAAAGCGAATCACTACCGTTGTGAGGCAGACGTACCTGTAGTACAGGTCGGCGTGGCTGAAGATGATACTCCTGAGACACCAGGATCGGTGACGATCTGTAGTATCTATCCCAATCCTTTCTCGAAGCAAACACAAATACGATGCATGATTCACGATACAGACCGCACGATACAGGAACTGACACTGAACATCTACGACGCTGCGGGACGTTTGCTTAAATCCTTCTTACTTCCCAATTCTTACTTATTAAGTTCCACGTCAGTGGTCTGGGATGGGGGAGATGTAAGAGGAAACGCGTGCCCTTCAGGCGTATATTTTATCGAACTGACTACTGAAGATACAAACATCACGAAAAAACTCCTACTACTCAGATAATATCACTAAATAACTTCATTCCGTCATTCCGTAATTCTCGGAATGTCGGATAATGCCTTTCCACGCTCACGTTATCAGTCGTTATGGGTTAATACATATCGGTTAATATTGGTCATAGTTGGTTTCAACAAGTCGATGCCAAAATACTATATCCCGAGTTATCTGATTGGTTGATTCACGCAACTATCCAACTCTGGTATTCTGGTAATTACCAGAATACCAGAACATGCTGGCCGCACTCCCAGCCGCTTAAATAGTACAGCCACGGACATTCCGTGCTGTACCTCCAGCCACGCGTGGCTCCCCTCAATTAACAAATCTACAAATCTGCTAATCTACAAATCTACAATTCTTCCTAATTATATTATACTCGTGTTATTGCGTTACCGCAATCGGTAAATTCCTTAAATTGGACTTCGGATATCCTTAGAACATGATATGGGAGTCTGCACGTTGATGGCTCAGGATGTGTCAACTGTCGAGTGAAATTATGCCCTCGTTGATTGCGAATTTGGTGAGCTCGGCGATGCTCGTAAGCTTCAGTTTTTTCATGATATTTCTGCGATGCGTCTCGACCGTTTTTGTGCTCTTGTGCAAGTGGTGTGCGATGTATTTTGTATTCTTCCCCTCGGCTATTAGTTGAAGAATTTCTCGCTCTCGCGGTGTCAGGGTCCACTTAATATTGCCATTCTTAGGTTGTTGTTCACCAATACCAGCGTCCACGATGATGTGTGCTATCTGCGGACTAATGTATACTTGATTTGCAGCAACAATATGGATGGCGTTATTCAATTCCTTATAGGCACAACTTTTGATCAGATATCCCGTAGCGCCAGCGCGGAACATATCGACAACATATCGCCTATCTGAGTGCATAGATAGACAAATTACTTTTGTCTGTGGAATTACTTTCTTGATTTTACGGGTCGCCTCCATGCCATTCAGGTCTGGCATTGTGATATCCATTACTATGACATCAGGCTTGAGTTCAAGTGCAAGTTTCACAGCTTCTCTGCCATTTTCGGCCTCACCAACTACTTTTATATTAAGTTCCTTATGGAGCAGGCTACGCATGCCTTCACGAAATAAAGTGTGATCATCCGCAAGTAATACACTTATACTCATTCTTTCCCTTTCATTCTTTCTCTATTCTTCTAACATGTGAATTCGAAATGGATTTTGATTTGAAGTATGCTGTACTCTGCATTAAGTTTTCAAGTCCTTTGAGACAAAATTTCCAGGGGTGCGACGAGCGCGACCGAAGTTCCTTGACCGACCTTGGATGAAATTTGGAGTTTGCCACGCATGTGCCGCAAACGTTCTCTTAGATTGAATAAGCCGAAGCCTTCATTTTTCTTAGACTTCTGTTCCAAGATACGATGGTTAAAACCATTGCCATTATCTTTGACTTCTATTCTAATCGTGTTATCGTCCTTAAAAACAGATACCATTACTTCGCTCGCTCGTGCGTGCTTAACGACATTCGTTAGCAGCTCGCGCACCGATTGAAAGAGAATCACCCTGGTGTCATTGCTCATCGGTTTCGGTTGCCGGTCACAGGAAAAAGCACACTCAATACCGTGTTTTTTGCTGAATTGGCCTGCTAGCCACTCCAACGCCGGTTCGAGACCCAGATCATAGAGAATTGGGGGGCTGATTTCAAATGTGAGCGAACGTGCCCGCTGGTTAGTCTGTTCTATTATCTCTTCAACTTCCTCTATCGCCTTCAGTATTTCGGGAATAGATCTTTCTTCTCGCATAGACTGCAATTTTACTGTGGCAAGCGCCAATGCTTGGCTTATGTCATCGTGGAGGTAGGTGGCAATCTTGCGACGCTGTTTTTCTTCGACCAGAGAGAGTTCATGGGCGAGTGACCGAAGGTCTGCAGTACGTTCTTCCACTAATTGCTCCAGGTGATCGCGGTGTTTTTTCAGTTCCTTTTCTGCTGTCTTACGTTGCTTGATTTCCTTACGGAGTTTGACATTTTTGAGTTGTGAGACTTCGGCCTCCTTTTCTTTCTTTTCAGTCTCATACCGCGTCCGCATGGTTGCGATCTGTCTGCTTTTGGTTGTGTTGAAAACTTCTTGCGTGAGTCTGTGGTAATATTTGTAATTACGCAGCGCTTTTCTGTGATCGCATTGTTTCTCGTATAATATCGCCAGATTCTCATATGCTTCGATCTGAACGTCCTTTGCGCGCTTCTCTCTTGCGTATTGCAGACTATTTTCAAAAGAAACAAGCGCCTTCGTATACTTCCGCAATTTCATATAGACATTTCCCAACGCAAGTTGAGTTCTGGCAATACCGTATTTATCTCCGATCGTATTGAAGATTTCTATCGCCTTTCCAAGATACTCAAGCGCTTTTTTGTTGTTGCCTTGATTGAAATAAAATTCTCCTATGTTTTGATGACAAAGCGCACAGCCTTTTTTGTCGTTGATCTTTTTAAAGATTCTTAGACTTCTGAGAAAATGCCTAAGTGCCCTATTATGATCACCCCTTTCGCAGTAGTTTACTCCAACATTCAGACAGGTTGCTGCAATATCTCGATGGCTATTTGCCGATTCAAAGAATTTGAGAGCTTGAAGGAAGTAATTTGTTCCTTGTTTGATGTCATTTTGGCGAGAAGACATGACTCCCATATCAAGCAGTACCTGTGCGCTTCCGACTTTGTCTCCTCTTATATCGTAAATTCTTAAGGCTTCAATATAGTATTGCAGTGCATTTTTGTAGTCGCCGATTTCAGTGTGGATAATGCCGCAATTAAGCAGACTCAGTGCCCGTCCCTTTTCATCGTTGATCTCATTATATATTTCAATCGCCTTTTTACAGTGTCCCTTCGCCTGTGAGTATTCAGATGCGATTCTGTAAGCGCTGCACATTACACCATGGCTGTCAGCAATGCCCTTTTTGTACTTTGATTTCCTGGCTAACAATAGACTGCGCTTGGCGATATTTATCGTTTTCTTAGGATCCGATATGCGAAGTTTATTCGCCGATTCTAATAAGGCGTCGACTCTTTTCGTGCCACAACCTCTGTTGTCCGCATTGGTATTGCGGGTTTTCGATCTCTTCACGTTCTGTGCTTTCTTATTCTGAGTCATGGTTTTTTGCACAAATTCGGAATTGACATATGAAATGAGTTATTGCGATATCGTATTCAAATCCGCCGTGTTTTTTAGGACAATACCCATACGATATGAAACAACTGTACTTTGACAAAACTACCACAGGATTTACGCACCTCATGTTATTACCTCCTGTATTCTATGTTTTAGTACTGGGTTCTCAATTACTTGTATATTCTACGTCAATTGTATACATAGTATTATATCTGTCAATATCCAAAAAAAGGGCTTGATTCCTGTATGCTTTCGATCGGCCCCCGCACCCGCAAGCGGCTACGGGGGCTTTGACCGGGCATCGGATGATGCGTTACCTTACCAGAAGTAATTTTTGCGATTCAGTATGACTGCCTGCTGATAAACTCACAAAATAAACACCGCTGCCTAACTGACGATCAGCCTGGTCCGTACCGTCCCACTTCACTGATGACTGGTAACCGATAACAGATAACCGCCCAAAATCCCTGACCAATCTACCACTTGCATCGTATATCCGCAGGGTCATATCTACTTCACTGTTTGTCATTCTGTCATCAATTATCTGATATCTGATATCGATTTGGCGTGTGAAGGGGTTCGGGTTGACCTGCAGGTAAATAGTTGTGACTGGTGTGATTTGATTCTCCACGATACCGTATTCTAGCGCATATTCGAAGAGGTAATACATTATTGCTCCAGCGCCATATAGAGATTCGCCATTAGTCAACACTATTACTGCCGAATTCTCCGCTGGGCAGAAAGCGATCGTCGTGGCGACTCCATAGTCATTGCCGTAGTGTCGCCATATCCACCTCATTCCCAAAAGATGCTCGTAGAACCAGATCAGTCCTATTCCCAGGCTGGTACTTATTTCGTACTGTACGGTGGTCATGAGTTCGACCGTCGTACTGTCCAGGATCGTGTCGCCCTCGAGATGCCCGTATTGTCTGAAGGCGGTCAAGTACCGAACTAATTGTGCTAAGCTCGTTCTGAGTTGTCCGTCAGGATACGTTGGAAAACCATAATGACCTATGGGGCTATAATACGTGCCATTCCAGTGATAGGGCATCGCAATGTTACTGGTATCAAGATTTGCCAGGAACCACCCAGTTTCGTTCATTTCTATTGGATGAAAGATCGAATCCTGGCAGTGAACAGGGAAACTGTCTTCGATCACCTCTACCAAATATCCGATCAGAGCAGCACCGACGTTACTGTAATCATGTACGCTACCCGGAGGTGTGTTGATGAAGTTCGCTGCGCTGTCATAATAGATTCCGCTTGGTGTAAGGTAGTTGTAAAGGAAGGTGTCCAGTGGTATGGGAGAGTCTTCACCAAATGTGTAGAGTGAGTTATAGAGTGTCATATTGTCCCTTATATGTTCTGTTTCAGCACATGTGGGACACATTGGCTAGAATTTAGTAGACACTCTTAGGGTTGTGCTCCGTCCAAAAAGGGGTATGATTGAGTGCCCCGAGGAGGAGACATGGAGAGCACAACAC
>JAOUFJ010000063.1 GCA_029858255.1 candidate division WOR-3 bacterium
ATATTTAGTTCACTTTTGAGAGAATTTCACAGAGGATATTCTCATCTCAGATCTGAAATCTCCAATGTCGAGATTTGATCCCATAATCGACTTTCATCAAACGGCAGCCCTTACCGGAAAGGGATATTGACATTCGTTGAGTCCAAGATAGGATAACTCAACATCCTCAAAGGATGGGAAAGGAGCGAAAATGTCCAGATGCAGCGTGCTAACATCATTGCTTGTCATTGCGATACTATACCTATCGTGCACCCGATGTGGGTCAAATCAAAGGGCAAGCGTGGCTGATGAGCAGTATCCGACAGACAGGAGCGATACGGTACCGGTAGAACTGAAAGACATAAAGGACACGCAGGTTGTCATATATTATACCGAGCCCGCAACGGTAATCGTTAGTTACTCGCACCTCATCGAGAATCTTCAGCATTTCATCGATCAGTACAATGTCACGGACGACATCCGGTTGCTTGAAAAGTTGCGCGCTATGGCATCAGAGACAGATTCAGTGAATATTTCAGATCTTGCAGAGGAAGCGAGGCTTGTTGAACGATTTCAATACCGCCTAGCCGACATGCTCGAAAGAGGTGATGCGACAATTCACGAGACGAAGACGGGTGAAAAAGCAAAAAACATTCTGGTCGAACACTTTGAGTTCATGGCGCATAAGATGGCGGGCCGAGGAGGCAGGCGGTTCTACTTACCAGACCGTACGCTGTTTCTCGAGGTCATCGACTGGATGTCATAGCCAGTCGAACCTGGGCCAGGGGGGCGGCCCATAATAGATATACGTATTCAGTATTGTGAAAAAGTGATTGAAGAAGGAGTGGTATGAAGCGACCAATAGTAGATTACGTCTTGATGTCAGTAGTTGTGACTTCCCTCGTTGTTAACACGATTTTCATCAACATCACACCGCCGGTCATCAAGGCGCTTGTCTATGTTGGCCTCGTTTTGCTTGGAATAGGTATACTGCTTTTAATCATCGCGATCGTTACATTACGGCAAAAAGGCACGGCCAAACTTGTCGACACCGGCATCTACGGCATCGTCAGGCACCCGATATACCTGGCAGCAATGATCATGTTCTTCTCGCACATATTCCTGGGACAACATCTGGTCGTGCTCGTCAGCACCGCTGCGGCAATTGCGTGCTGCTATGTCTCAATGGTGTCCGGCGACCAGCAGAACATCGAAAAATTCGGCGACGACTACGTGCAATACATGAAACGCGTCCCGTGCATGAACTTCATAGCGGGGATGGCACGAAAAATTTCCAGCCCAGAAAAATAGCCACCGAAGGACCGATTCTTCTTACTTGACAATACAAGACATTCTGTAATGTCGAAACCATCCCAATCTTCTGAATATTGTCTCAATTTTGAATTACGACCTCGATACTCGCAACCTCGGCGTTGCCGGATGCATCGCAGGCAGTAGCCGTAATTGTCACACGTGTGCCATTTTCATACTGCGTGGTGTTGAATTCCGGATATACATATGGGGACTCAGGATCCGTGAACGTTTTGACGGAATAACCTCCAGTAAATTCCAATTTAAAAAATACATGGGCCACCCCAACATTATCCTGGGCATCAACGGTTATATCAATCGTACCGCTAATGTCATCATCATTGTGCGGGTATGTGATAATCACACTTGGCGGCATTGAATCAACAATGCCTAGGTCGCAGCCAAAAGTCAGGAGTACTATTACGATTACCAATGGGTATAGAATACGAAATTTACTATTCATCACTGCCTCCCATTTTACTTTCGAGAAGTATAAATATGGAGACACGTAAGTCAACATATTTCACAATCCGACCTCAGTAGACGACGGGGCATAACCTTCACAATTTGCAATTGATTGCATTGTTGTATCTATAAGAAATCTATACCTACATAAGTATCCCGCAAATCTTTACCAGTCTTCGGTTTAGCTGTTAACAATCAAAAAAAAACATCTTATACCCATTTTCACGCCACTCGCTAGTATTAAGAGAAAAAGAAGATAGCAGCATGTCTCCATCGTCAATTACTAATAATGGACCGGTCAAAGATCGCGGTAACGGTGTTACCAGAATGCAGAATACCTACAGTATAAGAATCAATAACATGTATTTCTAAAATGCAAGGAGGTTTAGATGCCTACAAACTTTACCGCCTTATATATCTTATTGATCCTCCTGCCTGGTTTTGTCACCAGCAAAATCACAAGTGCAATCGTCGTCAAGAAAACCGCTTCGGAGTTAGGACAGGTTATCGATGCTCTCGTCTTTACTCTTATTGACCTTGCCTTGTTTATTGTAATAACAAGCATTCTGAAATTCAATCTAACCACTATTACATCTTCGAGTTCAACTTCAGCCGCGTTAGTAAATATTCAAAAATTTGTGATTATGATTTTTATTATTGCCATAATAGTCGGAATACTCCACGGCTGGGCAATAAACAAAGACCTATACTACAAACTGCTACGCACCCTTGGAATCACAACGATAACCGGGAGTTTAGATGTGTGGAATCAGGTATTCAATACGTATTTGGGATGTATCGTGCGAATAAGAATGAATAACAACTCGATAATTGAAGGATGGCCGGAGTATTTTTCAGACACAGCTGATAGTATGAGCCTATTCCTCAGGGATGTCGTAATTATTAGCAAAGATGGCAAAGAAGAAAAAATACCGGCTTTGATGATTACAAACAAGGAAGAAGTCAAATTAATTGAATTCTATCATGAAAAAAAATTATCACCACAAGATGAGAATTAAAGGGAGGTCTACATGATGCCAAAGGTGGGTAAAGGCATGAAACCGCGAAGGCTTCGGCCAACAAAACCAAGACCTAAACCTGCAAAGAAGAAGAAAATTGTAGGAAAAGGTGAACGACCCGGATCAAAAACACGACCGCCGCGATCTGAGACATAGCATACAAGTGAGATTAGTCCCGTGCGTAATGGCATCCGGAAGAAACTATATACCGATCATCTCGCACGGAGAAGTCGACATAGGAGTCTATCTACCTTTCGGTTGGATCTTTTGCACAATTATGATATAATCAATTTCAATTCATCACAATATACGCCGTAATGTTATCATTATCAGTTGTCATCTTTTAGAAACGTCAGTTGCGTGGGCCGACCGGGGCAACTCTCTGTAATTTACAATTCAGTGTTATAGGCCTGTTCATTACAACTCAATATCTGTGTACATGTCTCACAAACCTTTATTTGTCTTCATTTTGGCTGTTAAAAATAAAAAAAAAACATACCATTGCAAGAGATTGCTCCACATGGAAAATAGATGGGGTTATGAACAACGAGCTCATCAACATTACAGGGGGAGTCAACCTAATTAGCGAATACCAGTGGATTCACATAACTTCGAATCTACGAATACAATTCATACATACCCTTGATAAAAGGAGGTGATGGTATGCAAAACTAGCAACAAAAGATTAAGTAACCATGTAAATAAATGCCAAGGAGGGATGTAAAATGAAAAGGAAATTGTCAATCTTATCTATGCGAGAGCAAGGGTCTTATATGATCCTTCTGCTTATGGCTATATTAGGTAGTGGGGCTTTCGCGCAGGAAGCGAGGACTATGGTTCAATACAGCTCCGAACTTCCTACTATCGATACTCTAAGCATTCCGATTGCCGAAAGAGGGCCCTGGAGAGTCTTCAATCGAATAACGGTACCAGGTTTCCACAACTATGGAGATGCAGGAGAGCCGGTTCTGCCCTACAAAACCGCGCGCATTCTGTTACCTCCAGGCCACGAGGTTGAATCGATACGGGTCATTCTTGGCGAAGAAATCTCCCTTGAAGGTGAATACTATCTCGAACCGGGACAGAGACCTATTCCCACTAGTGTAGACACCTTCATCTACACGCCACCCAATCGCACCATATATGAATCCGAGAATCCATTCCCTGAGACCCTTTACCGTGTGATATCCACCCAAAATTTCAGAGGATACAAAATCGTTCTGATTCAACTTTGTCCTATTAAGTATATCCCTGCAAGAAGAAAAATATTCTACTACCCGAATATCAATGTGACAATCGAAACCAAAAAGGTTCGGGACGAAAATCCCTTTTATCGAGGACTCCCCAGAGATCGAGAAGCAGTAGAATCGATGATAGACAACCCTGAAATACTGAAACAATACCCGGAGTTGGACGAATCTCACCTGAAGCATAACCCTCTCCCTGAGGGCAAATGGGATATGATTATTATCACTGACACCACGCTTAAATCCGTATTCAATAATTATGCTACTTGGCGTACGACTCATAGAGGTATTCGCACAATAGTCTACGACATCGCCACCATCTTAGCAAATTACTCAGGTTATGATAACGCGGAGAAGGTACGCAACTTCATTATCGACGCGTACAATGATTGGGGTATTCAATACGCCCTTCTTGGTGGAGACGTTGACATTGTTCCCCATCGGTTATTGCGTTCTGAGTTGTGGGGTGGTGAGAATATTCCGGCCGACATCTACTACGCTGGGCTTGATGGAACCTGGGACACCGATGGTGATCATATCTATGGAGAAACGACCCCTGCCGATGAAGCCGATCTTTTTGCCGAAGTTTACGTAGGTCGTGCACCGGTCAACACTGTTACCGAAGCTCAGAATTTCTGTGATAAGATACGTTCCTACGAGGAGAGTGGTCTAGATACTGTCCGCTGCGACTGGCTGTTCTTTTCTACAATTCTGAGCTCAAGCGGCCAAACCTATGGTGGAGTATACAAAGACGACACCGAAACTAAAGAACTACATCCACCTCACGGATTCAATATTACAAAAGTCTATCAATACTTAGGTGGAACCAGCGCACAAGTCATTAGTGCACTTAACGCCGGACAACGTGTCGGTAATTCCTGCGGGCACGGACACACCGGCGGCTTTGGAATGCTAACTTCCACCAACGTGGACAATCTGACGAACACACATTACTGTCTCATCTACACATGGGCATGCTGGACCAACGCCTTTGACCAGACAACCGACTGTATCGGTGAACACTTCCTTTATACTAAACACGGGGCATTTGCATACATTGGAAACTCACGCTATGGCTGGTATCAGAACAGCGGCGATGCCAGTGGTCCGTCTCATGATTTTGAG
>JAOUFJ010000064.1 GCA_029858255.1 candidate division WOR-3 bacterium
ATAGGGCTAGTGCTGATCAGATTCGGGACTGGCGCCGTGGTAATGGGGCTGCTCTTTTTCTTGTCGGCTGGCACGTTCCGGTTCTGGCACGCCTGGGTCTTTATGGCAATACTATTCATCCCGATGTTTTTTGTTCTCATTTATCTGGTGAAAAACGACCCGGCTCTGCTCGAACGCCGGATGCGAACCAGGGAAATGGAACCGTTTCAGAAACGATCCCTGATAATTTCAACTTTCCTGTATGCGCTTGCCTTTTTGATGCCGGGGCTCGATCACCGGTTCGGCTGGTCATCGGTGCCGGTTGCGCTGGTAATTGTCGCCGACATAATTGTTTTTCTGGGTTACATGTTGTTCTTTCTTGTTTTGAGAGAGAACTCATATGCATCGAGAGTCGTTGAAGTGGAAAAAGAGCAAAAAGTCATCTCGAGCGGGCCCTATGCCACAGTCCGCCATCCCATGTACGCTGCTGCACTGATGATCTTCCTGTTTAGCCCAATGGCACTTGGCTCGTTATGGGCGTTGGCCGCTATGATACCTGCAACACTTTTGATAATCCCCCGTATTATTGATGAAGAGCGGCTGCTTTCCAGAGAACTTCCCGGCTATGAAGCTTACAGGCAGAAGGTGAGGTACCGGTTAATCCCGATGGCGTGGTGATCCGCAGTGTACCTGGAATGGGAAGAAACCGCGCATTGACCCGATGTCTTATGAATAGTATAATGTATTACAGGAGGATAGGAGTGAAGTTATTGTTGTCTCTTATGTTTTTTGCGACAGGTTGGGCAAATGTGCTGAGGGTAGATGTGACGGCGCCAGAATACAGTCTTGAAAAAGATCGCTTGATCGTGTCCGGGGCTGCGTATAACAATCCAATCGGGGCACCTGCGCTTCCGTGTAGGGTGATAACGATCGCTTTGCCGCCAGGGGCAGTGCTGGAGACCGTGGATTTTCGCGGTGCGTGGCGCGAACTGGGTGTTGTAGTTATACCGCCGGCACAGCCACCGCTGCCCTTGTCTTACGGTGCTGCTACTGAAGAAGTGCTTGAGCAGTTCGGGCGGGCGAGCGAAATGTATTACCGTTCTGAGGAAATATATCCAGCCTCTCACGGCAGTGTTATATCGACCGGAGGACTGCGTAAGTATATGTTGGTTACGGTAGCGTGTAATCACTTTGCATACAACGCGGTTTCCAGTATGTTATATTGCACGGAAAACATAACCGTTGAACTTTACTATACGGTGCCCCTGCCATCAAGCGAAAGAGCCATCTACTGGAATAGTTTGATCGATGACATCACATTCGACCCTATCGCGAAGGAGCTCATCTACAACTGGAGTGACGCGCAGATCTGGTATCACACTGATGAACCGGAGCGTGCGAATGGATACTGTATCATAATACCATCGGCAATTCAGAATACGGTTGATGCGCTTGTGCAGCACAGACAGAGTCAGGGATATGAAGTTAATATAGTAACAAAGGAATATATCGATGCCAATGTGGCGGGCGTTGATGGTCCGCATAAATTAAGGAATTACCTCAGGGCGAATATGGCGGACATAGAATATGTGTTGCTGGTCGGGTTCTCGACCGATATGCCATGGCGGAATTTGGTGCCTTTCAACAATGACCCGAACAGTCCCTATAATCATCCTGATTACTCACCGATACCCAGTGATCTCTATCTCGCCGAGTTGACTGATCCCGACAGTATTTCGTGGAATAGTGATGGCGATTTGTACTACGGAGAAGTTTTCACTGCCAATTTTCAACCGTTGGGTGAGGATAATCCGGATTATCATGCAGATGTGCACCTGGGACGGATTCCTTTCAGCGACCCGGGTATTATCGAGGATATCTGTGCAAAACTGATCGCGTTCGACACGAATACAGATGTCGGTTACAAGACCGCATCATTGTTGACGGGTGCGCTGTACTACTACGCTAATGAGAATTATACAGGTAATGCACGCATGGACGGTGCTAATTATTGCGAGCAACTGCTCATCGATTCTGTCCTGGCGCGCGCAAACGCAGTTACCCTCTATGAAAAGGGTGGCCTGAGGCCATCAACGTTGTCTTGTACGGATTCCCTTACCCAGAACAATCATATCGCTTATTGGCAGAACAAGGGTATCATGTATGAATGCCATCATGGCAATGTTCCTGTGTATGCGCGGAAGCTGTGGGCTTGGGACGACGGTGACAGTGTACCCGAGACTCCTGAGATCACGTGGCCAACTTCATTCTATATTACAAATGTATACTCTCTTGATAATGATCATCCATCAACATGTTTTCTCCGCTCGTGCCTTTGTGGAAAGCCGGAGGAGACCAGTTTAGGTGCCATGCTTTTGTATCGTGGCGGCTCCAGTGTGATCAGTAGTTCACGTATTTCGTGGTCCAGCTCGGCAGATCCCGGTGGAGTTCCATACCACTTCTACGACAGGTTACTTCAGGACACATTGATCAGCGGTGGCATCATTGGAACCGCATATGATATTGCTCGAAATGATTTCATGTCCAATACCGGGTTCTGGCTGCCGGCTTACCATTACAATCTCTTCGGGGATCCGGCGCTCAGGCAGTTCGGGCAATTTGTGAGCATAGAGGAAAGTAAAATCAGTGCGCCTGCCTTCGCTTTCAGTGTGTTCCCGAATCCTTCGCGGGGCATTATTACGTTGAACATGCATTCGCCGCAGGAACATCCTGTTGAATTCGACCTCTATGATGTGTCAGGACGATTGGTCAAGAATCTCCGCGTTGAATCATCAGGCGGGCAAAGTGTTTCTTTGGACATAAACTTACCTTCTGGCGTGTACTTTGTGATATGCCAGGACAATACGAATGAATTTCAACGGAAGATTGTTATCACTGAATAGTGGGATGGAAGAAATCGCACTGATGGAAATGCCGCGTGGATGAGATCATCTGGGCAACGCCACTTTATGAATTTCTAAAGCAGTGCAACGCAACTTCGCTGGACAAGACAGTCTTGGATTGCGGAGCCGGTTCGTACGGAGATCGACCCCCACCGCTTCTGCTCTTCTATCAGCAGGGTTATGCAACATACGGCATTGAAATAACCGAGGAAGGACTGTCGAATGCACGCAAATTCTGCGTTAAAAAGGACATACCGTTGAATATCTTCCGGGGTGATATGCGGCGGATCCCGTTCGCAGATAGAGTATTCAGTTTTGTGTATTCTTATAATGCAATATTCTTCATGACCAAAGCGGATATTGCACTGGCCATGTATGAGATAAAAAGGGTGCTCAAACCCAGCGGTATTTGTTTCGTGAATTTTCTGTCGGTGGATGATCCGGATAGAAGACCATTCCGGAAGAACGGATTTGCAGCACTCTTGCTCGGAAGCAAACAGTTCTCGCGTTTTCGAAATAACGAGGCAGATATTTATTTCAGGGATTTCGAGATTCTGCGCAAAGAAAAGCGGCTTGTCAACAAATTGTATGACGGCAAGAGGCTGAAGCAAGCTTATATAGACTATATTGCAAGGAAATGCTGATGGTATCATCGGTCGACTCACAAATCCAAACGATAGTTGTAATGACGAGGAGTAAAAGATGCCGGGTGAGAAAGCGATTTTGTGTTGTTTCGTTGTTTTTATGCTGTTGAGCGTACTTCATAACCCGACATTATTTGCCGGCGGATCGGCGGAAAATTCAATTGCGATCGTTTATAACAACGTTCCGGGAGATATGTCGTCTGGTGTAAAAGTGGGAGGGGGTTTTAGCGCATTCATAGTGTTCAATCAGAAAGAAATTCTTTTCGATACGGGTGGAGATACTGCGATACTCATAAATAACATTAGAGCACTGGGTCTCAATTTAGAACACCTTGACGCTGCGGTAATTTCGCATAACCACTGGGATCATGTCTACGGTCTTCCAGGTATCCATGCACTTACTGGGGTAACACCTAAGGTTTATGTGCCTGGCTCTTCTAAGGATTCGGTGCTGCAGCAGAATCCGCACCTGGATGTTGTACCGATCCAGGAGCCAATGGAGATAATGCCGAGTGTTTGGTCAACCGGCGAGGTCAAGACAAGTTACAGGGACATCGCTCTGCTTGAGCAATCATTGATTTTGGATGGTGGTGAAGGTTTATATGTTATCACTGGATGCGCGCACCCCGGGGTCGTGGAAATAATCGAGCGTGTAAAAGAGATTCTTCCTGAAAGACCGATCGCCTTAGTTACGGGCGGTTTTCACCTGGTCAATGCAACTGAAGAAGAGGTGAGAGGTATATCAGCGAAGCTAAAAGAATTGGGCGTCAAAAACATCGCACCTTCCCACTGCACAGGCAGTATGGCGATGGATATCTTCAGAGAAGAGTGGGGGGATCGACACGTCGAACTATATCTCGGGCATGTTCATAAATTCTGAGCGGCCGCCTACAGTTGACATCAGGGCTTCTGGTATTATACTATCATCGAGGATCATTCAGCACAGCCCTTAGGTTCGGCGGCTATCTGGAGCTATCGTGCAGTAACAATAATAGGAGGTTTGTATGAAGTACATTACGCTGGTGTCGTTCATGATGTTGGTTGCGATCATTGGCTGTAAACCCCGGCCGGTCGTGGATATGGATGCTGAGATTGCGGCAATCAATACTCTGCTCGGTGAGTATGTGAAGAGTGTTGAAACAGAGAATATGGAACTCTATGCCAAACTTGTGAGTCATGATACGACCATGATCAATTTTGGCTCATTTGGCAAACCCATCAGAGGTTGGGATGCGCTGGTGAAGGTCATGGAAGGCCAGAACGAATTACTTTCGGATACGAAGATATCTACGAGCGGTCTGAAAATATATGTTTCGGCTGACGGCAAGATGGCCTGGGCCAGATGTTTGTGGACCTTGAAGGCAAAAATGGCGGATAACCCGGTCGA
>JAOUFJ010000065.1 GCA_029858255.1 candidate division WOR-3 bacterium
CGTTACTTGGGGTATACATTATTATCCGCAAGCCATCGGGAAATTCTCTGACCGTTCTTGACTGTTCCTGTGCAAAAAAGTACAAACTGCGGTCAGTCACACCTTCGTAGTTCTGCCACGAATAGGTCTTGCGCCCCTGTTCGGTGACCATATCCTCCAACCGGCCCGATGCCATCACCTCGAACTTAGCTGGAACATCGATGGTCAGCCTGTATGGAGCAATCCTTTCAGACATGGTCCCGGCTATTTTTGGATACCAGTTGTCGGTCCGGGTGATCGATGAATTGATGTGACAGAGCGAATCGGATATCTCCCACGAGAATGGCGAATACTGGTCGTAAAAACTGGTATCTTTGACCATATCGTATTCTAAGAGCAGCCACGCCTGTGAACTCTCGCCAAACACCCTCGATATGTCTATATCCAGGAGCGAATCCTCGAAGGTAAATGGCACCTGCTCGTTACGCATATCTGACACCGTAACGTTGATGAATGCAGCACCGCGGAAATTCTCGCCAAGCAAGACCCTCATCGAGTCAGGCGCTTCACGGGATAGTTTGCTAATACCGAGCAGCGCGTCTATTTCAAGACGGTCATACGTCCCGGGCACGCGTACGCTCACATCATATTCCACAATACGATAATCTTCCGCACCGCCGTCTTCTGTTTCGGCAGCGGCCGGAACCGACAAGAGAAAGATCACCGCAAAGTGAAAAAAGGATCTGAAGATGGAACGTGTCACGTTAACACTGATCAAATGGTCTATCATTGCACATCCACAGACTGTGCCGTAGCCTCTCCATCATTGCACAAAGACCTTGTGCTCGCAAACGGTCAACCGCCATCACATAACACAAACATCGTCAGAAAAACAAAAACCAACAGGTAGCGTAAAACCTTGAATATCCCTTTCATTGTAGATTCTCCTTTCTGATTACTCGATCCGCAAACCAACAAATTATATTCGTTAGTACCTCCACTGTAAAGCCCGGGCCATAATACATTACTTCCCCGTTCAGTTCCTATTTCTCATTCTACTCGACATCTTGATCTTCGTGAGACTACTGTGAGATATAGTCACTAAGTTATAAGGCAAATCTGCCACCGCATCACTTCGCTACTATATCCTGGTCCTAATCTGTGTTCTCAACTACGTCTCGCGACAGTACTCGAGATTCCGTTCGAACCATGAAGTTATTACTCTTCGAGTGAATAGAGAAGCCGGCCGAGGCTATCGATCAGGGCAGGTAGCGGACTTCCAGATACGGGATTAGATTACCTTCTTCAACAACCTTGCGCACCTCACGTTTGTTGATATTGACAGGTGCTTCCACTCGCTGGTATTGCATGCTCGGCCAGTAGGCAACCTCGACGACGACTCTGTAATCGCCTGAACCAACTTTCTTTCCGGCATGATCACCCAAATCCCAAGTGTACACATGGTGGCCCAGGTCAATGCTTGCACCGGTCACTGCATCGACATCTCTAAACTCGGAAGACTTTGCCCAGACCGGAAGATTTACCTGACGTTCTTTCGCATAGCCACTGAAGCCAGATACATAAACCGTCTTTATGAACCTTCCGTCGGCATCCTCGATCCATACCGCGGTTTGAGGTGCTAACTCGTCCCGGTAGCTCAACTCAAAATCAATATAAACAATAGGAAAAGCATATGCTGATAGATCAACGTGCATTACCGGCGGTCGCAGCGTGTTGAAAACATTCTGTACCGCCTCGGTTCCCGGGTATTTGGACACCACTTGTGTCCAGTAGGTCGTTGCCTTTTTCTGATGCGCATAGCCAAGCCAATAAATCGCCTCGGCTTTCATATCTCTGGAAACATTGCCTTTTGCAACCGTCTCTAAATCCGCAATCCCTTGATCGAGCCGGTTAACGAAAAAAGGCATCTGCACTGCAGCGACACCCCGCGTGAATCTCAATTCAGCATCTTCCGGAGTAAGTGCAACCGCCTTATCCAGGGCCTCTGCAGATTCGAAAGCAAGATCAGTGCGAAAATCTGTGTCTAGATATATCCTCGGGTCATAACCAACCGAATTAACTTCATTGAGAGAAAAAGCCAGCAATTTATACGCATCGTTGCTCGATTGTTCAATATTCACGGCTTTTCGCAAAACACTTGCTGCTTCTTCGTAGTTCCCTATCGCATAATAAACCTTGCCCAAAGCAAGCAACAGATCAAACCGGGTTGGTTCCTCTGCGACCTGTGCTTTAAGCCTCACTATCTCGGGAGTATCTTCAGGCAAATGCTTCATACGCTCGGCCTGCCAATTTTCGAATGTCACGATCTTATCGATATTCTCCTGAGCCAACCGCGCAAACTCAGTTTCAGGAACCAGCTCAATGACCTTCTCATTTATCTTTTTCGCCTTACCGTATTCGGCATTTTTCTGATAACCGACAGCCAGATACTGATACGCCTCAGCGAGTTTCTCTTTCGAAGATGGATCCGGGGATTTTTCCAGCGCCTGAGTGAGAATCTCAAAATCCCTTATACCTTTGTCCAACAGCTTCACAGACTTAGGCACGTTGACCGCCCATGCCCCGCGGTAGAACCTGGCCAAGAAATTGCCCGCGTCGAGTTCGAGCGCTTTGTCCCATGCCAAGAACGCCCGATTGGCAATTTCAAACATCTTCATGTAATCACGCGTCCGCTGAGCTTTTTCACTCAGCATTATACCAAGCTGTGTATGGGCATCAGTGTGGTCAGGAAATTCCTGGACAGCTCGTTCCATGGTTGATATTGCTTCATCATACTGACCGGCATTCTTGTATTCCTCTGCTTCTCCGATATATTCCTCTATTGTCTTGCTTTCTCCGAAGCGCGCAGCAAAGGATACAACTATTAGTACTGTGGTGATTAGGCATTTCAAACTTACCTCCTTCTGATCATCTCCTTATCTGCTGAGTAACGCTGACTGAAAACAGAAACTGCCCTATTTTAACAATCCAACGAACAGAGTACGCGGGGCGTTTATTTTGCGTCCGGGTCGTCCTCCATCAATCCGAAGAGGTTTCCTTCGGTATCATTGCACTGCGCAAACCAGCCAACGCCATGTACCGGACGCTTGGGTATCACTATTTCCCCACCGTTTGCTTTCACTTTCTCGATGTACTCGTCGATCGGCTTCACGCCTACGGTACAGACAAAAGCGACGACCCCGTCACCGCCGCGCAGAGGTTGTTCGCGCTTGCCAATTGCACCATCTATCCCTGGTTCATCCTTACCAGTAGACACCAACCAGTAATCCACCGGCCCCTGCCACTTTTCTATCTTCCAACCAAAAACATTGCTGTAGAACTTGCATGCCCTCTCGGGTTCGTCGGCGTTTATTTCGAAATGTATTACCCTTGGCATAAAAACCCCCTTTCAAAAACCGAATGTTGTTGTACTAAATGAGAACTACCATAGTATAACAACAAAGCGCCTCGGGTCAATATCGAATTCTCATTGTGTCAGGTCATTGTACGAAATTACGCACAGAACAGAATTCGCGAAAGCTACCGTTTTCAATGCAGCCCACGCTTGACACAAGCCACACAATTATCTATACTCCACCAGCAAGGTCATTATGATCTCATATTGTAGATTCAGTACAGCAAGGAGGTGGCGATGATAAGCAGAAAGACTTTGTTGATACACGGTATTAATCTCTGTGGTATTATCACCATCATACTCTTATGCTTTGCGCCAGTGCAGGCTCTGGACACGTCACACATTAAAGGCACGCTGAGGATCCCTGATTCACTCCATGTCCAGATACTAAAAACAGTCGATGGTTCGACATTCATTGGCCGCATCACGGAAATCAGAGAGTACGACGTTGAATTTGAGTCGGACATCGGAATAGTGAAAATCGCGATCCTGAAGATAAAGGAAATAACTGAGGTGCCGGTAACTCATATAAAGGAGGGTGCTTACTGGTTCCCCAATCCAAATGACACACGATTGTTCTTTGCACCGACTGCACGATGTTTAAAGGCAGGCTCCGGTTACTTTGCTGATTATGTATTGTTCTTCCCTATGCTTGCCTTCGGTATTACCGATAATATCACGATCGCCGGTGGCATGTCTCTCATTCCGGAGTTAGCCATTCCCGATCAATTCTTCTACTTCACTCCCAAGGTAGGAATCAACATGGACAACGTCACCCTTGCATCCGGTATACTGATGGCTGGGCTACCCGGTGAAGATGCGCCCCTCGTCGGGATTCTATATGGAGTAGCTACGCTTGGCAGCGCCGACAACAACACTACAGCAGGTTTCGGCTACGGCTTCGTCGATTGGGATTTTGCGGACAAACCGTTTCTCATGTTAGGAGGCCAGTATCGGGTTTCGCGTCGCGTTTCTTTCGTCAGCGAGAACTGGATATTGCCGGGTCTCGACGAACCAATCCTCTCCGGGGGGC
>JAOUFJ010000066.1 GCA_029858255.1 candidate division WOR-3 bacterium
TATTATAAAAGAGGAGCGTGAAAAAAATGTGATAAAACAAAATGCGTTTAGATCGTTACTTTCGCTAATCTCGTTAGTCCCGTTAATCCCGCTATTTTCGTTATTCCCGTTAATCCCGTTGAGCTCGTTATTATCGCTAATTTCGTTAATATCGTTTGCTGACTGAGATTGCTTCGTCGTCCCGCATCGTATTCAAATGTCTTCATGATTCGGGACTCCTCGCAATGACAGGTCATCAGGGGACTATTCGTAGTTCACAATGTTCTCGATTCCCTCCCGAGGCGGGCACACCACGCTCACTCGAACAATAAGTTGCATTACCCTCCGAGCTTGTCGAGAAGTGAATGCATGGCTAAAGCCCTGCCCTACGACCTATCGTTCAACAGAGGAGATTGCCACGCCTGGCTGCGCAAGGCCCGCAATGATGGAGTTACGCCTAGCGTCAAGCGCATAGCGTGTATGTCTTGACTCCGAATGGGGCGGGATTATACTGGGTGGCTGTAATGAGCAGGCATTCAAAAAAAGGGGGAGGTTGGTATGAAGAAAGTCAAGAAGGCTAAGAAAGTCAAGAAGACCAAGAAGGTCACGAAGAAAAAGAAGGTGGCCAAGCCGAGACAAATCAGGAAGCCAAAGAGGTTGAAGAAACTTAAGACGGTGAGAAGAAAAAAAATATCAAAACCGGCAAAGGTCACGAAGAAAAAAATAGTAGAGAAGTCCGTAAAAGTCCCGAAGCCAAAGAAAGTAGAGGAAGCTCCAAGACCTGCGCAAAAAGTAACCTACACCCAGGAAAACGCCATGTTATGCATTTGCACTAAATGCCCGATCCAGGCCGAGAGCAAATGCGCTGGCGAAAAGGTAGGGCATATGGAAGCGATGATGGCGAGAGGTATGCCCGAAGGCATGATGCCGCCATCAGCCGATCTTCCGGGTTTGTATTGTGCCACTGGCTTTGCGACATGTAAAGACCTCGATTTCAGCAAAATGTGCATGTGCGGCGGCTGCTCAGTGTGGGAAAAGTATAAATTGGCGAGCGGTAAACCGATGGGTTATTTCTGCCGGGATGGGAAAGCAGTGTGAGAGCGTAGCTCTAACAGTACGCAGCACGTATTGAGAAACGACAACTGGGTAAAGGCATTTCGGATCCCTCGACTTCGCTAAGGACTAACACGACAGATGTTTCGAATCGCGGATTGCGAAATCAGCGAAGACGGTATAGCAGAATATCAGATTGCTTCGTAACTAGGGAGGGAATATATTGAAGAAGAAATACACCGACAAGGAATTGATGAAACTTCTGGGTGTCGATGCCATGACTCTGAAGCGGTTCAAGCAAATTCAGCGAGAGACAATCGCCGAGGCGAAATTGATGCAGGCAAAACGTCGGGGTAAGATAAAGGTTCTTGGTGTTTCTGGTTCAGCCCGAGATAAGATGGATATGGCACAGGAGGATTCAAACTCTGAGGAGCTCTTACACGTCTGTCTGAAACACTGCAAGAAACTCGGCGCGGATACCGAACTGATCAAATTAAGGAACCATCGAATCGAGCACTGCCGGGCATGTTATTCCACGACCAACACACAATGCCACTTCTATTGCACCTGCTATCCCAAAGGCGAACCGCAGGGCGATGACATGAGCAATATTCTGTACGATAAGGTTCTCGAAGCTGACGCAATTATCTTTGCCACACCCGTGAACAACTTTAATATTTCCACGTTGATGAAGGCTTTTATTGATCGCTGTATAAGCCTGGACGGTAGTCTGAAGCCGGCAAATCCACAAGTTCCCAAAGACAAAGAACTGAATATGAAGCATATGAAATTCATCGAATTGACCGCGGACAATAATATCCCGGGCAGTGGTATGCTAAGACGATTTCTGGGCAAAGTTGCCGGCATCATCGTGACCGGCCATGAAGAAGGTGCCACCATGGCAATATCAAGCTTGTTCATGACGTGCAATCACTACGGTATGATCTTCCCACCGTTCAGCAACATGTACGCCATGTCTTCGATATGCGATCCAACATACGCAGATAAGAAGATCGTAGTAACAGAATGTTTTAAAGATGAAGCACTAATGCTTGCCGAGAATGTCATGGCAGCAGCGCACGCGGTCAGACAAACGCCGCGCACAAAGTGGAAGTACGATTATAGCGTGAATTAAGATTGCCGCGTCGCCCGCCTTCGCCAAGGCTGCGGCGATCTCCTCGCAATGACGGGGGTGCGTGAAGCGTCTGGACTGGATTCCCCGGATGAACCGGAGAATGACGGGATACGAGTGGCGTAGAGCGTCAAGCGTGGTTTCACCCTCACCTCAATCCTCTCCTCCTGAGGCGGACACAGCATCAAGGGAGAGGAGGATCGAGAGTTCTCGATTCCCTCCCGAGGCGGGCACACGCTACGCTCGCTCGAACAATAAGTTGTATTACCCTTCGAGCTTGTCGAGAAGTTACCATGGTGTTCCAGCGATAATAACGATATTAGCGAGCTAAACGGGAATACCGTCTGTCTTAGCGCACCTTAATGACCTTCTGAACGATCTTGCCCTCTATTTCAACAAAATAGATGCCCGATTTCAAATTTTCTTTGGCGACTTGTCGGCCGGAGATATCGTAGAGCCTATAAGACTTATCGTCCGGAAGCCGGAGCTGCCCCGTAATTACTGTCGTGAAAATGTTTATTGAAGATACAACCTCAGCATTGCCTTCTTCCACGCCAACCTGATCACTTTCCGCCCAGATTATTTCATTTGCCGTACAAGCAGCGCCAACAATATCCAGGTCCGTATCGCCATCGATGTCGGCAGCCCAGATTGAAGTAGCGCCATTGGCATTTTCGGCAATTACATGCCTGGTAAAATTCTGCGAACCGTCATTCTCCCACCAGACATATTGATGTGCGCCGTACAGGCTACCGATGATATCGATATCGCCATCACGATCGAGATCGACGGCAAAGACAGCGTGGGGTTGGTAAATGAATGGTTCGATGGGATGGGTCATGAAATTCTCGTTTCCATCGTTCTCATACCAGTTAACACTGCTCCCAACCATTGCCGAAGCCACAATGTCCATATCAGAATCGCCATCAATGTCGCATCCGTGTACTCCGTGGGCGTTTATGAAGCCCGATGCGATGATGTGTTCCGTGAAATTCTCTTCACCGTCGTTCTCATACCACTTTACGTAATTCAACCAGGACAGGGCACAAAGCACATCTATGTCTGTATCGCCGTCAAGGTCGCACGGATACGACCCCCAGAGCGGGGTATTTTGATATACTATGCTATCAAAAGTAAAATTCTCATTTCCGTCGTTCTCCCACCAGACTATTCCACCATCCCAGTAAGTTGAACCAACAATATCGATGTCGCCGTCCGGCTCCATGTCCACACCGTGAATCATCAGGGCATTATCCACAGGAGGACTGAGGAGGTGGCAAGCGAAGTTTTCGTCACCGTCGTTCTCCCACCAAGCAAAGACACTCCCCTGGTAAGCAGCACCCAAAATGTCATTATCGCCGTCTTCATCAAGATCGAGCGCCTGAACGCAATAAGCGCCGTCGAAATTATCATGAATTGTGTGCTCCGTGAAGTTCTGAGCACCGTCGTTCTCCCACCAGCTTATATCATCATCGTCGTGTGCCGTACCCAAGATATCAGTATCCCCGTCGCCATCCAGATCAATAGCATATACGTATGAGGCAAACTGATAATTACTCCTGACCATATGTTCGGTCCAGCCAATTTGACCCAATAACATGACTGGGACCATTAGTACAAACATTATTACATAACGCACTTTTCCTCCCTTCATTAAATACCACAGAAAGTTAGTTTCGTTACTCTCGTTACTACCGTTAATCCCGCTAATTTTATATCTCGTCATGTTGTTCCAGCGATAGTAACGAAATTAACGAACGTAACGAGATTAGCGTTATTTTCATTTTACTTTAATAACTTTCTGAACAATATCACTCTCTATTTGTATGAAATAAATCCCCGGTGCGGGATTAGTAGTATGCACTTCGCGACCGGTGATGTCGAAGACCTTATATTTTGTATCGCCCGGCAGAACCAACGGACCACTGATTATCGTAGTCGTATATTGTATTTCCCCCTCGATCACTCGTGTTTCATTATTTTCGATACCGACATCAATGTCG
>JAOUFJ010000067.1 GCA_029858255.1 candidate division WOR-3 bacterium
ATGACCATTGTTCGTTCTGCCTCTTCAGATTCTGCAGCGAAGCGACGTGACTTCAGCGCAGCATGTCTTCAGCAAAGCGTGTCTCCAGCGTGCGGCGTAACCCTGGATTCCCCGGTTGAACCGGAGAATGACGTCGGGGCGTGAACGAGTCGCTAGATTTGTGTCAGTCCCAGTTTGCCGTAGTACTTTCTGTAAAAACTGCGGTATGCGCCGGTCTGGGTATTCTTCAACCAGTCACGGTTTTTGTTATACCATTTTATGGTCTTCAAGAAACCGGCCTCAAAGGATATCTTTGGCTGCCAGCCGAGATGTTTCCTTATCTTGGCAATTGACAGGGCATAACGCCTGTCATGGCCAGGACGGTCTTTCACGTATTCAACAAGGTCAACCGGTTTTTTCAAAGTTCTCAATATCTTTTTTATCACGTAAATGTTAGTCCGCTCGTACTGACCACCGATATTATAAATTTCACCGATCCTGCCGTTTTGCAGAACGAGATCAATGGCCTGACAATTATCTTCAACATATACCCAATCCCTGACCTGCAGACCATCACCATACACGGGAATCTTCTTGCCATTCATGGCGTTGAATATGACGAGCGGTATGAATTTCTCTGGAAACTGGTACGGGCCGTAGTTATTAGAGGAACGCGTGATCACAACCGGCATTCCGTAGGTCCTGTAGTACGCCATTACCAGACCATCGGCTGCCGCCTTGCTGGCAGAATATGGACTCGAAGGGTTGAGAACAGAGCCCTCTCGAAACTTACCTCGTGCGATCGAACCATAGACCTCGTCGGTCGATACCTGCAGGAACCTGTCGACACCATATTCGAGCGCGCAATTCAACAACACGCCAACGCCGAGAAAATTGGTCTTAAGAAAAGCACCGGGTGTCGTAATGCTGCGGTCAACATGAGTCTCCGCGGCAAAATTGATGACTACTTCAGGCCTGAAATTCTTGAAGACCTTTCTCATTTGCGCCGCGTTCGTTATGTCCGCCTTGACAAAGCGGTAACCCTTCTGTTTGTCCATACCCTGCAGATTCTGGAGATTGCCGGCATAAGTCAATTTGTCGACGTTGATAATTTTGTCAGATGGATGTTTTGCGGCGAAGTACCGGATGAAATTAGAACCGATAAACCCGCATCCGCCGGTTACGAGTACTTTCATTTCTGGAATTCTGTAGAAGTAAGAACTTTAACCATCCTTACGCGACCAGTCGTAAGGAATATCCGAACCGTGAGCCGGCTTGCGGTACTCGTCAGGTTTTTTATAATCATAGCCTTCCGTAACCACGTTGACGATCATCGCCTCGCTACTGCTTACGCACTTGAAGCCATGCCATACATTTCTGGGTATATGGATAAGTACATGATTATGTTCACCGACAAAAAATTCGTTGATCAATCCACGCGTAGGGCTATCGTTGCGGTCATCATATAGCACTATCTTTGCCATGCCGTACAGAACGGTCATGTTATCATCCTGAAGTTTATGGCAGTGCCATGCTTTAACTACACCCGGATATGCAGTGGTAACATATACCTGTCCGAATTTCGAAAATTCTTTATCATCGGTGCGAAGTATTTCCATCAATCGTCCACGCTCATCAGGTATCAATTTCAGGTTCTTGATCGACACACCTTGTATTAATTTTTCATTGTTCATTAATAACCCCAATCACTTGATTATCTGGACATAACTCTGGTCGCCGAGAATGAACTTGTGGGTTCTTGGTGATTCGTTGATCTGGTTGATGACGACGTTCCTGCCCAGTATCGAGCGGTCGATACGGTTTTCCAGATTGCATATGGTTGCTCCATCCATTATTACGCTGCACTCTACTTCTGAATTTTCGATCGTTACATCGGCACCGATCGAAGAAAAAGGACCGACGTAAGCACGCGAGAGTCTCGAATTTTCACCGATTATTGCCGGCCCGCGGATGATACTCTTTTCGACAAGAGTACCTTTTCCTATCACAACGCGGCCGTTCAGCGTGGAATCAACCACCTTACCCTGATTGTCCGGCTCGATATCCTGTAAGATCAGTAAATTCGCCTCTATTATATCCTCGGGTTTGCCCGTATCTTTCCACCAGCCCTTGACGGTTTGGGATTCAACACGATAACCGTTATCAAGCAGCCACTGTATCGCGTCGGTTATCTCCAATTCATTACGCAGTGAAGGCTTTATGTGTTCAATCGCATTGTGAATCTCTTTATTAAATAGATATATGCCGACCAGGGCTAAGTTGGACGGAGGTTCTTTCGGCTTCTCGATCAATTTCTTCACCGTGCCCTGGTCATCAACAATCGCCACGCCGAAATCCTGTGGATTATTGACCTCGGTTAACAGAATCAATGCATCGGGTTGATTCTTCTCGAACTGTTTCACATGATCGGTGAGATTATCCTTTAAAATGTTGTCGCCCAGATACATCATGAAGGGTTCCTCGCTCAGGAATTTACGGGCGATCTTGATGGCATGTGCCAGGCCCAAGGGTGATTCCTGAGGGATGTATTCGATCTTCAACTTCCATTTGTCACCCTTGCCGACCGTGTTCATCACCTCATCTCTGGTATCGCCGACAACTACCCCTATTTCCTTTATGCCGAGACCCGCTAATGCCTCAATTCCATAGTAGATGATGGGTTTGTTGGCGATTGGGATCAGTTGCTTGGCGCCAGTATAGGTCAATGGTCTCAAGCGTGTACCGAAACCACCAGAGAGTATCAATCCTTTCATTGTTGAGTGAATTATAGCATTAACTAATTAAAAATCAAGACTTACGAATTATACTCTTGATAAATTCGTTCAAAGCCTCTTCCCATGATTTCATTTGACATGCGAAAAGAAACTCATAACTGTGCGATGCCAGCGGAGAGAAACGCGGCCGCTTCGCCGGCAGATTCAACTCTTCCGTCTTCACTGCCCTGACCGTCGTCCTGAACCTCATTATTTTCTTGGCTCTCAAGACAAAATCCAACCACGAAGCAACGCCGCTATTAACGATATGATAGATACCATAATTGTCAGATTTAATCACGCGCAAAATCGCTTCTGCAAGGTGATCAATATACGTCAAAGAGGCAAACTGGTCGCAGATGACATCGATCGAGCCGGGTTTCTTCTCGGCAACAAGGAATTTGGAAATATACCTGTTTGAATTCTTGCCGAAAAGCCAGGAGGTACGGACTATGAAGTACTTATCGCAGATGTCTTTGACATACTTCTCACCAAGCAGTTTGGTCCGACCGTACTCGCTTAGGGGATTGGGGTCGCTATATTCGGCAAATGCCTCTTCTCCGTGCCCATCAAAGACATAGTTGGTGCTCGTATAGAGCATCTTGGCGCCTATCTTCTTGGCAATAAGGGCTAAACCCATACTGCTGAGCGCATTCACCCGAAAAGCCAGATCCCGATCGCGCTCGCACGTATCAACGCCACTCACTGCAGCAAAGTGAAGTATGACGTCCGGTCGGTAATCCAACAAGACTTTGTTTGTGGACTTGAAATCGGTAATGTCGAGCTGTTTAACGTCGGTTGCCAGGAATTTGATCTTCTCATTACGCAGCAGACGCGTCATTTCTTGACCCAGGGCTCCTTCAGCACCACTGACAAAAATTTTCATCAGCACATTATAGCCTTGCTGATGCGGATGTCAATCAATTGTTATTCTTGACTTTTGCCATTTTATGGAGATAATAGCTCCGACACGGGATTCTTCCTAGAATCGTGTGTATGAATAGCGATTTGAATTTCTAAAGACTGGCACTTTTCTCTGGATGAAGAGAAAATCATCTGACAATTAAGAAGGAGGAAGATAATGGCAGGTAGTGCAGACAAAAAAGCAGATCTGGCTGGTCCTGGTGTGAGCACCTATGAAGAGGTA
>JAOUFJ010000068.1 GCA_029858255.1 candidate division WOR-3 bacterium
TCTCGTTATTATCGTTAGTATCGTTATACCCGTTGATCACGCTCGAGAACGCGGAGGCAACTACACTTCTCGACTCGCTGCGCTCGCTCGAAGAATAAGGTGAAAAAGCATTCGTATAGAGATGACCCATAATACTGTTCGAGCGGAGTCGAGAACCAGATTATGCTCCTGTTAACCGTTTTGATGATTGTGATTTTGGTATTATTTAGTGTTTCGGATTTAGTGCTTCGTTACCGTTCACCGCCAGACGTCACTTGGCATGAACATCTCTATTGACATTCGGTATTGTTTATATATAATAATTCTTAAGCTAAGTCATTTAGTTTGTTGATGGTTCCGTAGAATACTCATATTCTCGATCCCCTCAATAAATAAAGACTTGAAAGGAGAAATATGACTTACGGAAAAGTCAAATGGTTCGATGGCAGAAAAGGCTATGGTTTCATCGAGAAAGAAGACGGAACCGGTGACGTATTTGTCCACTATGGCGACATAGCGGGCGAAGGTTATCGATCCCTTAATGAAGGCGAAAGAGTAAAGTTTGAAATAACTCAATCCCCCAAAGGGCCGAAAGCTTCGAATGTCGAACTTGCATAACGTGTACTAACACGAATGGGAAAAAGCCCCCTAACGGGGGCTTTTTCATTATGTGACCAAGATACGACAGATCAACCTTCTAGGTTGACGAGGCCCCTATTGCTGGTAAAGAGAAACACGGTTACGCACGCAACAATAATACCGCCGATCCTCAATGCCATCTGAGCACCGAGATGGTCAGCAATGAATCCGGCCTGAAAACTTCCAAAAGGCATCATGCCCATGAAGAACAGTACGTAGAGACTCATGATCCTACCGCGCAGGTGGTCAGGCGCGATCGTCTGTAACAGACTGTTGATCGAAGCATTCTGCATCACCATGCCCCAACCAATGAATAGTAGTAGCAGCAGCGATATGTGATAGTCGTTCGATAACGAAAATAGTACGGTAGCGGTGACGAAAGTCGTTGTTCCGGCCATTACGAATCTGCCTTTTTTCCGGTAATCACTCAAAAAAGCGAGTGTAAGTGCGCCGACCAAGGCGCCGACACCGGCTGATGCAAGCAGGATCCCTAACCCTTTTGCTCCAACCTGCAATATATCGCGCGCAAATACGGGCATGAGCATCGCGTATGGCATGATGAATATGCTCGAGAGAGCGACAAGTGTGATCAATGATATAATGTTTTTGTCCCGCCGGGCATAACCGAACCCATCCCTGATGTCTCTTAATACGTGAGTGTTATTCTTTTTTTTCGGACTGAAATTACCTTTCATCATAAAGAGACCGGCAATGACCGCCAGGTAACTTATGCCATTGACGTAGAAACAGAGAACAATGCCGATCGCGCTAATGATCAGCCCGGCCAGGGCAGGGCCAAGGATGCGCGCCAGGTTGAAAATGGAGGAATTAAGAGCAATGGCGTTGAGCAGGTCTTTCTTACCGACCATTTCAACTATAAATGATTGCCGGGTGGGAGCATCGATCGCCATGGTTACACCAAGTATCGATGCGAGCACAACGATATGCCAGTATTGTACATGCTTGGTGAGAATAAGTGTCGCGAGGGCAAATGCCAGTAACATCGCGGTGATTTGCGTGGTAATAACAACCGTTCTCTTGTTCAACTTGTCGGCCAGAACACCGCCAAAGGGTGCGATAAACAAAACCGGTAGTGTTCCAAGCATTGATACTAAACCAAGCAGAAATGGAGAATTGGTCATTTGAAGGACGAGCCAGCCACGGGCAACATTCTGCATCCATGTTCCGACCAGGGAAATCATCTGGCCAAACCAGAACAGCCGAAAGTTATGGTGGTGAAGCGCCGCGACCATTTTAGGAAATCTGCCCGTTGGTTCGGGCATTGTCTCGACGCTGGTAAATATTACCCGGGATTCATCCTGAGGCACATGCTATTATAGGTATTTTGAGGAAATAATCAATTGATTGTATTTAAATATAATGGTATTGACAAGCCGGTTAGAAGTCCTAAAATTATTTATCAGTTAGTCTGTATTCAAGAAGGAGAAACGATCATGCTGAAACAACAGAAGGATGCTATCTGCCAGATTTGTAAGAGTCCGAAGAACCGCAGCGAGTTAGTGCCTGCGGAGCTCGTGCGCGAGCCGCTGGTTAACCTGATAAAGAGAACATATCCTGACTGGTCTTCGGATGGCTTTATTTGCATGTCGGATCTCAATCGATTCCGGGCGGAATACGTCAAGGAAGTGCTTGAGACAGAAAAAGGTGAACTGTCAGCATTGGAGAAAAAGGTAATGGACAGCCTCAAGGAAGAGGAATTGCTTTCGAAGAATATCAACGCTGAATTTGAAGGAAAACGGACGCTTGGTGAACGCATGGCTGATCATCTTGCTGAGTATGCAGGGAGCTGGCGCTTTATTACTATCTTCTTTGGAGTACTGGCGGTCTGGATCATGTTGAATTCATACCTCTTGATCTTTAGACCGTTCGATCCGTATCCCTTTATCCTGCTGAATCTTGTGCTTTCTTGTCTGGCGGCGATCCAGGCACCGATCATAATGATGAGTCAGAATCGTCAGGAGGCAAAAGACCGCTTACGCTCGGAACACGACTACGTCGTGAACCTCAAGGCAGAGTTGGAGATCCGTCATTTGCATGAAAAGATGGATCATATGCTCGTGAACCAATGGCAGAGGCTGCTGGAAATTCAAGAGATACAGATGGAGTTGATGAGCGAGATCACACGGAAACCGTCTCGTTAATGGTACTGTAGGCGAGATTCACGGATCCAGATTTCGGTATTCTGGGTTACGATCGCCATACAGAAGGACAGCGGTTCTATTCAGTGAGGTATGTTGTCCAGCGTGCATTCAATCAATAAACAGAAACAATAGTATCAGCACGAACTTTGTGCTTGTTATTTAGGCTAACTTGACTATAATTCGCAATGGTTTTGAAACACTCATTCACTGTCGGTTTCAGCTTTGGTCTGGTCTCGGGGATAATCACAACGCTCGGGTTGATTGTTGGCCTTCACTCAAGCACGCACTCTAAAATATTCGTGATCGGAGGAGTTCTTGTGATCGCGATTGCCGACGCGCTATCCGACGCCATGGGGATTCACATCTCCGAAGAGGCAGAGGATAAACATTCGGCCGGCGAAATTTGGGAATCTACCATATCGACTTTCCTGTCCAAATTCGTATTTGCGCTCACGTTCCTCGTGCCGATTCTTGTGTTTGAACTGAATACCGCAATAATTGTCTGTATTTTGTGGGGGATGTTTCTAATAACAATCTTCAGCATCTACCTTGCACGATCGCAGAAAAGAAAGGTTTCCCATATCGTGCTTGAGCACGCGGTGTTGACAATTGTGGTTATCATCCTCACCCACTATGTCGGCGATTGGGTTGCGACCTTGAGATGAGGACATCTTCCTGACCGGCAGTGACTGAATAGCAGCGACAACACGCGGTCTGTATCCAGTTATCATTATCAGACTAAGAAACTGGATTGAGCGTGTTATTCCCCGGTGTCGAGTGGCCATTTCTGGTCTGTGTTTGACGCAGTGATTCTGTCCCCTTTTTAGAGTAATTCTTAAGTAGCTAAGGAGGATATCATGAAAACGATGCCGAGGTCCAGACTCATAGGGCTAGTGCTGATCAGATTCGGGACTGGCGCCGTGGTAATGGGGCTGCTCTTCTTCTTGTCGGCTGGCACGTTCCGGTTCTGGCACGCCTGGGTCTTTATGGCAATACTATTCATCCCGATGGCGTGGTGATCCGCAGTGTACCTGGAATGGGAAGAAACCGCGCATTGACCCGATGTCTTATGAATAGTATAATGTATTACAGGAGGATAGGAGTGAAGTTATTGTTGT
>JAOUFJ010000069.1 GCA_029858255.1 candidate division WOR-3 bacterium
GGCTACGGCTTCGTCGATTGGGATTTTGCGGACAAACCGTTTCTCATGTTAGGAGGCCAGTATCGGGTTTCGCGTCGCGTTTCTTTCGTCAGCGAGAACTGGATATTGCCGGGTCTCGACGAGCCGATCCTCTCCGGTGGGCTCCGATTTTTCGGAGAAGCATTGAGCGTCGATCTGGCGATGATCATCCCGGTCGGCGCCGGTGGCGTTTGGCCGGTAATACCCTATATCGACTTTGTAGTCAGATTCTGAATATTACTGAATATCCTGCGTGAAAATCTTGACTTCGAAAACATTCAGCATATACTAACCAGCGAAGGTGCAACAGAGTAGCATTTTATGAAATGGAAAAAAACATCAGAGGCGCTCAATCTGTTCCTGAAAAAAAAGCTCGAGAACGCCGACTGTCAAGCACGCATGATGTTCGGCTGCCCATCGTATTTTATCAATAACAACATGTTCATTGGAGCTTTTCAGAAGAATATTTTCATCCGCTTGGCACCTGCAGACACTGACAAAACACTCAAGAAATCTCCGAACACCAAACGCTTCGAACCAAGACCGGGCAGGGTAATGAAAGAATACGCAAGCCTGCCTGAGAGTATCTACAAGAAGAAGGATGTCTTTAAAAAACTACTGAAAAAATCGATCAGGTACACCCGATCATTGCCTCCGAAGAAAAAACGCTCAAAACGATAATTTGCAGAAAACAAAAAGGGCAGGTTTCCACCTGCCCTTTTTTCATGCAGAGGTGAGTATTATTTAATCTCAACGTCGATATGCTTCGGCTTCACTGCCTCAGGCTTGGGCAGGGTGATGCTGAGAATACCATCTTTATAATTTGCCTTTACCTTATCCGAATCAACATCAGTGGGAAGCGTGATCATCCGGCTGAATTTACCGTAGGTCCGTTCAATCCGGTGAAATGTTTTGTTCTTCGTTTCGCTCTCCCGCTTGCGCTCTCCAGTAATCGTCAATATGTTGCTTTGCACCGACACCCTGATATCTTCCTTGCTCATTCCGGGAATTTCCGCTTTTACCATGATACTGTCATTATCTTCTTCAATATCAACGATCGGCGCCCATAATCCTTCTCTTTCCTCATAAGCACCGCCAAAAAGACTGCTGAAGAGGCGGTCCATGTCCGCACGTAAACTAAGCATGTCTCTAAAAGGTTCCCATCGGCTAATGAATTTGTCGGCCATAATTGCCTCCCTGTTACATATCTATGACAGAATAGCGCCGAAAAAAGTTTAGTCGAAATTGCTCAATAAATCAACGAAAAAAATTGAATTTACCCCGCATGTTTCGAAATTTGGGTTACTTGACACTGCCTCTCAACTGTTGTATATTGAGAGCATGAAAACAAGAAATCATATCATTAGTCTGTTGTTAATTGCAGTCGTCAGCCACCTGTACGGGGCTGATGTTTTTGGCGGGCGCCATCCTGCGCCCTCGCCCGATGGAAGCAAGATCGCATTTTCTTACCACGGAGACATCTGGACAGTAAATGCAGGCGGCGGTGTTGCTCACAGGCTGACGGTCAACCCCGCGTACGAAAGCAGACCTTACTGGTCGCCCGATGGCAAGTCGATCGCGTTCATGGCCGACCGCTGGGGTAATGATGATATATGTATTATGCCCTCGGACGGACAAGAATCTCCAAAACGGCTTACGTTCTATAGCAATTATGACCTGCTTTATGGATGGTCGCCCGACGGCAAATCGGTCATCTTCTCGTCGCAGCGCTACACGATAAGACCGGTTCTTTACAGCATTTCCGTCGAAGGCGGCACACCCCGCGCTTTCCTGCCATTCGAGGCTTACAACCCGAGCATCCTGCCCGATGGGAAAACTGGATATTACGAACGCGGAGGAGCGGCCTGGTGGCGCCGGCGGTACAAGGGAGGCGCCAATCAGGACATCTACAAGAAAACATTGCCCGGGGGGAGGTCTGAAAGAATTACCGATTATGAGGGACGCGATGCATATCCCATGTATTCGGTACTGGACCGCATGCTCTACTTCATAAGCGACCGCGGTCCGGATACGGTCAGTAACTTATGGCGTATGTACGCCGACGGCAGCGCACCCGAACAGGTCACTTTTGAGCAGGAAGACATACATTTCCCGAGAATATCATATGACGGTTCACTGATCGCCTATGAATGTCTCGATGATATCCGCACATATGATGTCCGAACCGGGCGGAGTAGAAAAATTGAAATCTCGGTCAACGAAGATTACACAACCGAACCTTTTGCTTTCGAGACTTTCGCCGGAGATGCATCGGAATTCGCCATCTCGCCGAGCGAAAAGGAACTGGCATTCGTAGTGCGCGGAGACATCTTCGTAATGGAATTAAAAGATGGTTCACCCGCTAAGATCGTCCGCATCACTAAAACTCCCTACGTGGAAAAAGATGTTACATGGCACCCGGAGAAGGAAATGCTCATTTACGTAGCGATGGAAGACGGTGATATGGACATCTTCACTATAGTTCCGCAGAACGAGAAGAAGTTTCACGAAGACCTGGTCTTCACTACACAGAAAATATTTGACACTGAAAACACAGAATACAGACCAACCTTCTCGCCCAACGGCGAACTAATTTCGTACCTGCAAAATCACGGCGAACTCCATGTCATGAACAAAAACGGCAAGGACCACATCAAATTATGCGGCGAGAACGACGCATTGTGGATTGACTGGTCGCCGGACAGCCGCTGGATCACATTCAGCCGCACGACCCTCGGCTGGCGTGAAGATGTGTACGTAGTATCCGCCAGTGGAGATGCGGCCCCGGTCAATATCTCGAACCATCCCAATGATGACTACAAACCAATGTGGAGCCAGGATGGCCGGAGAATAGCCTTCGCATCGCGCGACGCCGTTGGTAATCTGTGGATGAAATACGTGTTTCTGTTGAAAGAAGATGAGGAAAAGGACAGGGACTATTGGGAGAAGAGCGAATCGGACACCGTCGTCGTTGCAGCCAACGTCTTCATCGATTTCGAAGATATCGGCGAGAGAATTCATACGGTAACGCAAGTGCGAGGCGGCTACAACCGCGTGGCTCAATCCCCGGACGGCCGCCAGTATGCAATTCACTCGGACAATCACGGCAGCGATGACATCTGGACCGTGGACTGGCTGGGCAAGGAGTTGAAAAGAGTAACCCACACCAATGTTGACCCCAAGATGTTTTTCATATCGCGTGACCGTACGAAGATTTTCTATTTATCAGGAGGAGGTCAGATATCCTCGGTCGCCATCAGTACAACACAGAGTCAAGCACTAAGCTTCCGGGTTCAGATCGGGATTGACGCCAAGCAGCAGCGCGAGCAGGTTTTCAAAGAAGCATGGTGGTCCTTACAGGATGGCTTCTACGACAGCGATTTTCACGGTGTTGACTGGCGCGATATGTACATGAAGTATAAAGATTGGGCGGCGCACACCAGGGAGACGCGCGACCTCCACGATGTCATCAGGCTGATGATGGGCGAGCTCAACGCATCTCATCTCGGGGTATGGAAAAAAACGCCACCCGGAGAGCGATCCGGTTCCATCGGAATCGTACCAGACCCTGATTTCAACGGGGCTGGTATAAAAATCCTGACCGTAATTCCCAATACACCAGCCAGCAAGACCGATGTGAACATCAAGCCGGGCGAAGTGTTAACCCACATCAATGATGAACCAATCAAGAGCGGTGACAATCTGTACGAGGTTCTGCGAAATAAAAACAATGAAGAAGTAATACTGACGATCGCGGACCGGGGAAAGCTACGCAAAGCGAAATTAACTCTCGAAGACCCCAACACAATTCTCA
>JAOUFJ010000070.1 GCA_029858255.1 candidate division WOR-3 bacterium
TAACTTATACAGATATAGAATCTCGAGGCTGCAGTATCGTCACACCCCAGACCCTTCTGTGGAAATTTTACTCCAATCTTTGATGTTATCACAAAATCCAGCATCCTCATTCCTTGTCTGAAGAAGCAGGACTGTGTTTCTGAATATACTATAGTGCAAACTCATTACCAGTCAAGAGCACTATATTTTGAGGCAAATGTTTAGTCGTAGATACTACATCTTTCCCTTGCATTTCACTCGAGAACGGGGATTATACCCCAACCCGCTGGCGGATTTTTCGAAAGTTAATAGCAAAAAGCGAAAAACCATACAGCTCCACAATTATTGAGTAATTTCAGCAAATAACACCGCTGAAAGTTAACAAAATAACCCTTATCCTTACATGACCTCCCTCGCGGAGGACCTTCGGCCGGCAGGATCTACGACAGGTTGTTTGTTTAAGGATGTTGACTATTCTGCAGATTTCGATATTATAATGCAGTGCCCCAGATGTCGATATCAACGACCATAATTATTTTCATATCCGGGCACATAACATATTTTTCTAATAACACATTACTATGGCAATGAGCAAGATAGGTTTTGACAGCGAGAAATATCTCAAAGAGCAGAGCGAGGAAATACTCAAGCGGGTGCAGCATTTTGACAGGCGTTTGTATCTTGAGTTCGGCGGTAAACTGATCTTCGATTATCATGCCGCGCGCGTGCTGCCCGGGTTCAATCCGAACGCAAAAATGCAGTTGTTGCAGCGGCTCAAGGATAAGGTCGATATCCTGTTGTGCATTTACGCCGGCGATATCGAACGCAAGAAAGTCAGGGCAGACTTCGGTATTACATATGATGTCGATACGTTGCGGTTGATCGACGACCTGAGAGACTGGGATCTATCGGTGAAGGGCGTGGTTATCACGCGTTTTGACAACCAGCCCTCGGCGACGATATTCAAAAATAAACTGCAACGTCTGGGCGTCGATGTCTATACGCACCGTTACACAAAAGGGTACCCGACCGACGTCGACACCGTAGTTAGTAATGAAGGTTACGGTGCAAACGATTACGTGAAGACCGATAAGTCACTGGTCGTTGTGGCCGGGCCTGGTCCGGGTAGTGGTAAGCTGGCGACCTGTCTCTCGCAATTGTATCACGACCACCTGCAGGGCGTGAATTCCGGTTATGCGAAGTTCGAGACCTTTCCCATATGGAACATGCCCCTCAAACATCCGGTAAATGTTGCGTATGAAGCCGCGACCGCGGACATCCGCGATTTCAACATGATCGATCCGTTTCATCTTGAGGCATACGGCAAGACCGCGATCAATTACAACCGCGACGTGGAAGTGTTCCCGGTGCTAAAGCGCATCTTCACCAAGATTATGGGTGAGTCCATATACAACTCGCCTACAGACATGGGCGTTAACCGCGCGGGGTTCGGAATATTTGACGATACGGTCATTCAGGATGCGGCCAAGCAGGAAATAATACGGAGGTATTTCCGGTACCGGTGCGAGTATGTCATGGGGTTTGCGGACAAAGAGACGGTGCAGAAGGTCGAACTCTTGATGGAAGAGATGCACGTGAAACCTGAAGACCGCGTCGTTGTCGGGCCGGCGCGCAAAGCCGCACAGGAGGCAAAGGACAGAGGTAAGGGCAATGAAGGTATCTTCTGCGGCGCGGCGCTGCGTTTGCGCGACGGCACGATCATCACCGGCAAGAATTCCGTCCAGATGCACGCTGCATCGAGCCTGGTGCTCAATGCGATCAAATATCTGGCAGAAATACCGGACAAGATACACTTGCTGTCGCCGATGGTCATCAACTCGATAACCAACCTCGACAAGTATTTCATGAAACCGAAGAAGACGGTCAGCCTGGACCTCGAAGAGACTTTGATATCTTTGAGTTTCAGCGCAACGACCAATCCTGCCGCGCAGATGGCGTTGGAGAAACTAAAGGAATTGGAAGGTTGTGAAATTCACATGACCCACATACCGACGCCGGGGGATGAAAAAGGTTTGCGCAAACTCGGCGTAAACCTGACAAGCGACCCCAATTTTTCTACCAACAGCCTGGCTATAATCTAACCGCGGCCATAAGGGCGCGTCGATTACAAACCATTTCGAATTGCGAATTTAATAAGAATATTCAGACCGTAATTTTCGTTAGCCTCGCTAATCCCGTTAACTCCGTTGGTCTCGTAAGTCTTATTCTTCGAGCGAACGGAGTGAGTCGAGAAGCGGGAGATTGCCTTACGGCATCGATTACAACGATAGTAAAAAGTGATAGTGTATACCTTTCTCTAGTTGTTGACTCGTAATTCGTTTTTTGTATTATTCATGGAAGCCTATTGTATAAAGGGAGGAACAACTATGAAGTATGCAGCATTAGTCATTCTCATATTCTCCTTACCATGCTTTGCTGTTGAGTATAATGTAGGACTCGCTGGTGCTGTCGGTCTTGGCATCAGTCGTTGGAAATTAGAGGTATACACTCTTGAGGGTGTATACCTAACCGACCACGTCGATTCTAAAGAACCCATATATCAGGCAGGTTTGGCCTTTAGCGCATGGCTTACTGAAACATTCGGCATACAAGCAGGATTGCAGTACGGTTGGTACAACTACAACTACACTTATGAATCAGCAGCGAGTCCTCTAGTGTCGGAATGGAAATGCACTAATTTGCTTGTGCCGATTCATCTGATGTATGGCATCCCCGTGGCAGGGAACAGGTTAGTTATTGGCGCCGGGATATCAATCTGCAGGCAATTGAGTAGCAAGTACGGCGGCCCAGAGTATTACGTGTCGATTCCGGATAGTCTCCTGGAAACAACTGTTGGTCCTTTAGCGTTGGTGGGATACGAAATTCACACAGGGAATATGTGTATATTCCCTTCGTTCAGGTATGTCTATGGCATCGATGGTGTGAGCGATCAAGTGATGGGCTCCATAAAATACAAGCACTACCTTTTGATGCGGCTCGGCCTGCTTTACAGGCTATAATCTGCACCGTAACAAAATCATTTCGTTTTTATTCACCTTTTGGTAAATCTGATCGAATTCATTACGACGTTACGACAATTTTCGTAGTGACGTAATATCTGGTATCATTGACACGCACCCGATTCATCATATAATCATTTCGTAAAGGCCTTGGATTCTGCATACCAAGGGCGGCGGGTATTATCATTTTTCACACATAGTTTGTAGTTTTACTCTGATGAATCTAGTCGCGGGAGGTGTTTCATGATACAATTCACTATATTGATGCTGTGCGTTAGTGCCACAAGCACGGTTCAGGTATATTCAACAGATCTGGATGGTGCGTCGCGCGTCGAGTGCGTTATCGAACAGGATATACTACATCCTGATGCGCCGCCTCAGCAGATGCCGGGTTGGCCCAAGTACATGGGCGTGAACGCGAATTACGGGCCGACCGGCGCTACGCTCGCAGATGTCAATGGCGACGGGTACCTTGAGATCATCGCCGGCTCTACCGACAATTTGCTGCGCGTATGGGATTACACGGGTAGCATGCTGACCGGGTGGCCAAAGGATCTGACAGCCATGATCCAGTCAAAAGCTGCAGTGGGTGATATAGATAATGATGGCGATATGGAGATTGTGGTACCCACACGGAGCGGCTATGTCCATATATTCAATCATGACGGAACGATATTCCCTGGATGGCCGCAGTATGCCGGCGGTAATGTCGTGGGTTTCTCGTCGGCAGTGCTTTTTGATCTGGACGGGAATGAAGAATTGGAGATCATCGTGGCGCG
>JAOUFJ010000071.1 GCA_029858255.1 candidate division WOR-3 bacterium
CGCCGGCGTAGTAACGGGAATTGGTTTTCTGGGTGCCGGCGCAATCATCCGCGCGAGGGGTGAGGTTTATGGTCTGACCACGGCGGCAACGATCTGGCTCGCCAGCGGACTCGGACTGGCCGTCGGCGCGGGTTATTACATACTGGCAATTATCGCCTGCGTCTCGGTGCTCATCGTACTCAGAATTCTCGGAATCGTTGAAAGACTCATAAGTAAGAAATAGAACAGAAATGTTAGGGAGGAGCCCACATGATGCACAATAACAGAAGAAACAAGTACTTATTAGTCGCCATGTTTTTCTTTATCGCACAAATAGCCGGCGGTGAGACCAAAGAAATGAAGATGGATTCCAATGCCAAGAAGGATGTCATCGAAAGCGTTAATGGCTTAATCATCGAAAGATACGTGATACGAGATATTGCGCACCAATTGGCAGACTATCTGAATAAAAGATTCAAGGACGGTTCTTATGATACACTACACAGTCCCGCGGAGTTCGCCAGCGCACTCTCGGCAGATCTCCGCAAAAGCAGCAATGATAATCACTTTTACATCGAATACAATCCAGAACGGGCTAAGTTGGTCACTGCTGAAAAAAGTCAATCCCTCGAGGAAATCGAAAAAGCAAATAAGGCAATGGCTGAGAAAGAACGGCTGACAAATTTTGGCTTCACAAAACTAGAAATACTGAAGGGCAATGTCGGATATCTGGACCTGCGATATTTTTCCAACCCCGACTATGCTGGAGCAACCGCGGTTGCCGCCATGAATTTCCTTGCTAATGCGGATGCGGTCATAATAGATCTCAGGGATACGCCGGGCGGCGAACCGGCTATGGTACAAATGCTCAGCAGTTACTTTGTTAGAGGTGGAGAGCAAGGCAGGACACACCTGAACACTCTGGAACAGGTGTACGATGGAAAAATCGAGCAATACTGGACTATCCCATACGTTCCGGGCAAGCGTATGTTCGACACGGATCTATATATCTTGACCGATGGATACACCGGCTCGGCAGCAGAGGAATTCACACATAACATGAAAGCACTCGGTCGTGCCGTGATAATCGGCGAAACAACAGTTGGTTCGGGGCATAATGTCGATATCGAAGTCATACAGAAGAGTTTTGTCATGCACCTGCCCGTACGCAGACCGATAAATCCCATCACCGGAACAGGCTGGGAGGGTACAGGCGTTGAGCCGGACATAGCCATTCCAGGCGCTCAAGCCTTCGACAAGGCATACTTGATGGCGCTGGAACGAATTCTGAAAATGACCAAAGATAATGATCAAAAATCCCGCATAACCTGGGCGATCGACGATGCAAGAGCAAAAATCGAACCGGTAACAATCAATGAAGAATTAATGGAAAAATATGCCGGGGAGTACGGTGAACGAAAGATCATTTTTGAAAACGGCGAACTCTTCTATCGACGCACCGGGCCAGAATACAGATTGATCCCACTGAAGGACAATCTCTTTGCCTTAGAGGGGTTGGATTATTTCAGGATTGAAATGACCACTGACAAAAAAGGAAACGCAACTGAATTAGTAGGAATATATGACGACGGCAGAAAGGACGTTTCCAAAAGAACAAAATAGTCCATGAGCACGGTATCACTTGACATAATGTTGATTTCCGCTATATAATAGCCCACGCTATGTAGCAGACTTTCGCAGCATTTGTTGTTTAAAAGGGAGGAATAATCTATGGATAAGAAAGAACGCCGTTCCGGAGAAGAACGCAGGGCAGGAAAAGAACGCAGGAAGTCTCATGATCCTAACTACAAAGGGCCGGAACGCAGAAGCGGTAAGGATCGAAGGTCGGGAGACGACCGGAGAAAAACAGAGGAATAAGAATACAATCCATAACAAATACAAATATATTTGCCTGAGGGCATAACCAGAGTACTATCAAAATATGTACACAGACGACTATTCGGTGTTGTTCACATCCGGTCTTCTGGACTTCTTCTTGTGACAAAAAGGAGTGGAAACACAATATCGCTCGTACAGCAAGGAAGCCAGACCGCAAGGAAAAGGAATACTGGTATCACAACAAGTTGGAGTGGAGTCACACTATCTCCAAGCGCCATGGTCATATGGAATAAAGATGCCCACGTACTGAGGAAGACGTGACCGGCATGCGGGAGATAAGTCTTCGGCCATAAATATCCCGCGGTGATACCGATTATCACCAGAGGATTCACAAGCCACCATTTTTCTACAAAACCCAAGTGGATGCCCCTGTAGGGCAGACCCAAGAGTAACTCTCCAGTAAAAGGTATAAGCGAATCACTCAGCGAAGCAATGCCGACCGAACCCACATATCCGACCACAAAGTTGAGAAGGAAGCCTGCCCGTGTGCTACGCCTATACAAGGCAGTCGTGACGAAAGCGCTCAACAAAACATGGCCCGGATGCAAGGACCAAAATAGACCATTGGACAGACTACGTGGCATACGTGCATACGTAAAAACAAACATTACCGCGATCCCGGATAAGGTCCCAAGTGCCGTGAATGGCGCATGATGTTTGAGCTCACAAAATACTCTGGCTAACATTGATATGTTCCTACGCTGCACCAGCTCACACTATTGCTACTTTTCGCCATAGAGTTCTTATCTGCTCGGTTATCCCATTATCCACATACTCAGGCATGGGAATTCCATTTACCATCGATTCTACAAATTTCTCAGAAAACGGCAAGTGCGCTATAACCTCGATGTTCTTTCTGCCACAAATATCTTCTATCGAACTGCTGTTATCCAGGTTTATGTCATATTTATTGATGACCACCTTAGTCGGTACTGAAAATTGAGCCGCCACATCTGCGATACGTTCCATATCATGAATTCCAGCAACCGTCGGTTCCGTAACGATGAGTGCAAGATCCACAACTGACAACGAGGCTATTACCGGACAACCGATCCCTGGTGGACCATCGTTAATAACATAGTCGAGTCGCTCCTTGTCTGCTATCTCCTGTGCTGCCTTCCTGATCCTTGTAACCAGTCTGCCTGAGTTTGCTTCAGCAATGCCAAGTTTGGCGTGGGCAAACGGACCGTACTTCGTATCAGATACGTACCACT
>JAOUFJ010000072.1 GCA_029858255.1 candidate division WOR-3 bacterium
TGAGTGGAGAATCGACCGAGAAGACCATCTCAGACCAGAGGATCTCGACATCTGCCAGATTAACTGAATTCAGACTATCATTGAATATTTCATCTACTATCAGCAATTCCGGGTAATCATCCGTGAGTATTGCCTCTATTGCCGCAATATCCTCAGGCGTTCCCTCAAAATATGCAGGGGGAGGATCACTTTCATAATACTCTGAGTCCTCACAAGAAACGTACAGAAATGAGAGAACAACAACAGTAGCACAAAGACATCTACAAAGATAGTTGATTATACGCATCTCTACCTCCCGGTTGAAAACTATAAGTACACATAATTACTTGTCAACCATATAGCAAACCGATCTAAAGAAATTACTCCGTTCCGAATGGACTCTGTCCCTGTTGTACCACTATCGCCCAAGCGGACTGACTCCGGGGTTTCATCTCCGTAAGCGTTTTAGTTCATCATTGTCATCGACGATGCGAAGCATCGGTGCCTGTTCCCTTACAACACCCGTCATTGCGAGGAGCAAGTGACGAAGCAATCTCAGCAGTTCAACGGTATTAACGATAATAACGCAATTAACGATATTAGCGAACCAAACGTGGGGGAAGCCAACCTCCGTCCCCAGTGTCCTTCAGATACACTACATTAGATAAGTCACAAACCTGACATGAACCGAATCATTTCGTCGTTGATATTGGTATTATTAATCCATACTTCAGCAATAAGGCGCCCGTACACGTCTCTTCCCTTGACCTCACAGTTGATCGGTTTTCCTCCGATCAGCCGGTTTAGTTCCTCGCGTGCTTTGGCCGCATTTGGAGTACCTGTCATTGGTGCGTCAACACAAGTAAGTCTTATCGTCTCGCCGGATTTTAATGTGAACGTATCTACGTCTATTACGGTATCTACGATTCCCGTCTTCATACATTACCTCCCTATACAATGATCAAATGTATAGTATAGACTTTACGCGAAAATATAACCCAAATTGCACGACATGTCAACCTTGTATTTTTTTTTGATTGTTAACAGGAATAATTCAGCCGGCCTGGCTCGCTAGGAAACTGACTCCGTGACGCTCGACGTCCCACTGTCATTGCGAACCCGTCTTGTGGGTGAAGCAATCTCCGCTTCATCTTTCTGTCATTGCGAGGCTGGCGTACCCAGCCGAAGCAATCTCAGTTTGATCCTGGTATTTGGGTTCGTAACGGAAGTAACGAGAATAACGGGACTAACGAACTTAACGAAAAGCGGTCTAAGCGTTGCTATGCCAAAAATTCAACCTCCGTCCCCCGAGCGCGTAACGGAAGTAACGAGACTAACGAAAGTAACGGCATTAACGAGACTTCCGTCCCCAATATCAAAAGGATTATTTTGTGCGTTCCGATGGATCCTTTCTGCCGTCGTCATAAAGCCCGATCAATGCGGTTACATAACCTTTCTTATCTGCAGTAATTTCTATTCTGAAATAATCCATCCCTTCGACGGCAAAGAGATTATTCTTCAATGGCAATAACCTGTATTTAGGTCCGGTGCGCTGATAGAAAAGTTCACCGTTTTCTAACGTGATTTTCCGCTCCCCGTACTCACCAACATATTTTGCCAGTAATGCAGCGCCAAGGACTACCGGCTCGAGCCTGGCTCTTGTAGCATCGATTATACAGGTTATCCGGAATCTTTGATTGTCGTCTCTTGTTTTCTCCAGTATTTTCTCTAACGCCATCACATACGCTTTATCGAAGGCCTGGTTGCCCGAAACGGAAACATGCGGCTCAACTCCTCTTTTCTCCCAATTCGTCCCGGTGATGGGATTAACCGGTCTTCGAACAGGTAGATGCATTACGAACTCTTCTTGTATGACTTCAAAGTCAACATTGTGTGCTGAACCACGTGTCTTTTCACCAATTATTTTGGCGCGATTGAGAGCCTTCATGCTGTAAGCAAACGCCTCTGCTGCTGAGCCGGTGTACTCATCTGTCAGGACATATAAATCCATATCGTACATACGCTTGCCCGGAACGTATGATATTGTCCAGTACTGCTCGGCACTTCCGTCATATACCTGCTCTTGAGTATTCAGGTGCGTTCTCCCCTGCTGGGTTCCCCTAACAAAATAGCTGCTCAACAATTGGACCATGGTTGCCTTACCGCCTGGCGTATCCCTGAGATCTATTATGACTGCGTCCGCATTAGAGAGGAAGTTCATCGAAGCAACGGCCGTTGCGCCGGCATAGTCGGGGTTGCAAAAATATCGGAGGTCAAGATACCCAACATTGCCCTGTAGAATCTCTAGTTTTTTGAATCCAAAATTGGTCAACCGATCTTTTTCTGTCATTTCTCTGGTAACCCGTTCTAACTCTTCTATAGATTGACTTTTCTCAGCCAATATCAGTTTGGCACGCTTTGGATTGAATTCGATGAAAAAGTGATTATCATTGCTGCTTTCTTGAAGATCCGCCCACAGGGTACTGGCGAATTGCCCCGCGCTATTTATCTTATCATACGCGCCGTTCTTGAGCCTTGCAAGCAGATGCTCCTTCACCTTGAGTGCAATATCAGGTGACAAATATCTCTCGACTATCAAGTGATTAACGCGCTCTATGACCATGGTTTTCGCTTTGATATCCAACTTAGGTTCCTCATCCATCAGTGCATCTGCTTGAGATGCATTGCATAAAAAAGAAACAAATATTATTACAACCAGATTGCAGACATATATTTTATTGTTGTACATGGTTCACACTCCTCATAATAAACATAACACCTAATTCTCCATCATCTCAACAAAATGAGCAGACTAATAATTCAATAAATGAAGCGCTCACTACATTATAGAAAAATATCTTTCCATCGCAATCGGTATGCGGCGATGCTGGTGAAATTAACGATACTAACGAAATTGATTTGACCCCGTCGACCTAATTCCTATGTCTCAACCTTTCCTCTATCATATCTACTTTTTCTCGTGCATTTTTGGGGATGTAATAGCGGTTGTAGATATCCAGTGCGGCTTGATAATAATCCAGCACCCTGGATTCATCGCTAATTTCCGAATAGGCAGTGGCAAGCTGTTCACA
>JAOUFJ010000073.1 GCA_029858255.1 candidate division WOR-3 bacterium
TCTGGAAATCTACATTTCGACAAAATTTGGAGGGTCGTGTTGAACTCTAAATGATGGCTGTGCCTTTAGTATGAGGGGACGGGGGTTGACTTTTTGACATCCGTAACGTGGATATTGCCGAACTGAAAACAACCAAATCCGCCGCCGAAATTATGACTTGCCTAGCAGCAGAAAATGTCAAAAAGTCAACCCCCGTCCCCTCAGCTGAAGGATATGGAGAAGGTGGAAGGAGAATTGCTGTGTTGACAGCCATATCTTTGTACGTAATATTGTATACTAGTTGGATAAAGTACTTTAAACATTTTAGTAAATTGAGAATAAAATAAGAAGGAGCAAGAATGAAGAAATGTTTGCCTATTGTACTTATGGTAATTGTAATGTTGCTTGTATACGTAAACTGTCTTGAGTTCCCGGGTATGACTAATATTGAATTTACTTACTTCCCCTTACATATAGGCAATATGTGTACTACGAGTGGTGTGACTTTTTGCCGTACCGATCGTTTGCTTCCTTATATTCCTGAGGATCCCGCGTATTTTTCTTATTATCTCGACGCGTCACCCCAAGCTGGAGTACCTGTTGACAGAACAGAGAGGGTGCTCGAACAAACTTTTTCTTGGTTGGTAGAAAGAGCAATAGATAGTGTGGTGGTTGTTTCTGGTTCTGTTGAGTTCTTTCGCGAGAAATGGATATTAATTGAAGAAAATAGCGGCGATTGGACTTGCACGTGGTCTGACGAACCATTGTGGTAGAATCGTTCAGCAAAGTGGGGAGCAGAACCTCTATACAAAAGAAGCAATTCTGTATAATCTAATACGGTTTTAATGCCAAAATTGCACCTTAATGCGCTTTTTGTATCGCCTGGAATTATACATTAGTTTATCGAGTATAGTAAAACCACAACTGCAATGAAAGCGCAAGACCATCTTTGGTTCCTGACTTAGCAGTAAAAGAATCTTTGGTTGTGAATTGTGAAGATTTCATCCCGGCCGCCCTCCAATGGAGATTGAGGGCGGCCGAAACGTGATGCTAGATGTTTTCAAAAGTTAACGCACAATCGTGCAAAATTCTACTGCATTATATTTCCTGTGATATTTCGAGCAATAATCCTCCTGAAAGTAAACAAAACATAGCCCTTCATTCTTCAGCGTCAACGGCGGGTTGGATATAGATCTACACAATTGACACTCATTCTTTAGCACAACTGCCGTCAGCCGCTTTAGACGCACACACCTGGCATAACATTCCATCTGGTATTTTGCCATCCAGTAACTTCAACTCCTCGTAAACAGAGGTAGCACCTGGTACAGGCCACTCGGGGCAATTAGTACACCAATGCCACATGTCACTACCGTCGCTTTTACGATAGGTTGTGAGTTCATTCACTTTAAGGAACGTTCGTGTTCCGAAGGATCCAGTATATTCTCCTCGTAACCTTACTTTCACTTTGTTATCCTTTGCTTCATCAATTATGTTTTCTCGTTCGCAGCCATGTATCTGAAGAATCTCCACAAGTTCGTTGCGTGTAAGAGGACGGAAGCCGCTTTTGCTTTCGCCCCAGGCTGCAACCAATAGCTCGACTGTAAAAGGAGTTGTATAATCCTCCACCCAATCCACATAACCACGTACTAGGATTGAAGCTCTGGTATCCAGGGTCAAATCGCGCTCAATAGCATAGGTCCGTGTTACTTTCTTTGTCCATTCTCGGTTAGTTTCCAACCCAGCCTCAAGACTTATCTCGGTTTCGACACCTCCACAGCCAGGTATTTCCATGGCGAATTTGGCGCTGACGCCAAGCTTAAAGGACGTTGTGAAGCACCATCTGAACGTACATTCTTTAGAGACTTCATTAGATAGCGTCTCTGTGATTTTAGCCGGTGAATTATTGGTTAATTCTCTTTGAGTGACAATATCAATTCGGTCAGGTGGTGGAGCGGGGAAGTCAGGGGTAAAGCTGTCCGTCCTGATATCCCATCTGGGATTCACCAATTCAAATTTGAATAATTGGTTGTCACACTTATATTCAGTCCACTGGTGGATTTGAGCTCCGTTATTCATGTCGGCCGACGCGACATCAATGACTTTTTGACTAACCTTTGCTCTTATTTTACACCATTCTCCATCCCAGGGCTCGATCTTGAACAATTGGTTGTCAGTAGAATAATCTCTCCACTGGTGGATAATTTCTCCATCTCTCTGCGTACCCGATTTTACGTCAAGAGCTTTTCCGCTGTGTTTTGCCTTTATTTTGCACCATTCTCCATGCCTTTCTATGTAAAATAGCTGATGATCGCTCGGAGTGAGGGCCCATTGCTGTACCTTGGTGCCGTCTCCATGAGACCCAGATTGTATATCAATGACTTTACCACTATGCTTGGCCTTAATAGCATAGTAGAGATTTTCAGGCAATTGAAATGCCATGTTATCCTCCCTGACGGTTGTTCCTCTCTGTACTACAAACTCTATAGTACTACATTTGGGACATGGTGGCATAGTGTCAGTATCATCGTCAAGATTCACAATTTGCTTGCATTTAGTGCAGATATATACCCCTTTGCCTGGTTTCTGACCGGTTCTAGCTATTTTTCCTCCTTCTACACTTACTGCATAGCCTTTGGTAATAATCGGCTCTAGACAACACCGTATTACCAGCATACTCTTACGGTATTTATGGTACCCTTGTAGCTACCGCGGTCAACGAGTTGTTTTTTTTTGATTGTTAACAGATAAAACAAATACAAGAAATGGTTTGCGGGGCATGTAGACTGCGAAGGACGATACCGCAGCGTGTGAGTTGCAATGATTGGGCCAACTAAATACTCAGCAGGAATA
>JAOUFJ010000074.1 GCA_029858255.1 candidate division WOR-3 bacterium
CATACCGTAACTCCACGGCTTTCGCATACAACTTCGCCATCACTCCCTTGATCAACCCGGGTATCCGGGCGAATATGTGGGTTGAATGGGATACCCTCCGCCATGTTGCGTCGGTTACGCCAAGGCTGCGACCCAACATTACGTTCTTCATCAACGGCGATACAAGGATCGAGGTGTTCAGTGAAATGGTATTCAATGCACCTGATGGCGACTTCAGCAGTACTGAGCTGTGCTCGAACCGTTTCGGCTTCCTCTTTTCATGGCGTTTCTTGCCGAAATCATGGCTATATGTTGCACTGAATGATTACCGGGCACAGGATGAATTTGGCTCACTACAGCGGCAGTATCAGATCGGAGCGATCAAGGCGAAATATCTACTTTACTTTTAGACCAGTTGTATCTACTATTTCAGGACACTTGCGTGCAATAATATTGAGGAGGTAGGCAATGAATGAAGAAAACAAAGAGAAGATCAACAAGATCATCGAGGACCGAAAGCACGCGCATGAGTATTTGAAAGCAAAAAAATCGAGGACATACGAGGCATTTCTCGAAATGGAGAAGGCGGCGTTTTCATCCGGTGCACTCGAAAAGAAATACAAGGAAATGATCGCTATTGGGATATCGATCGTCATCGATTGTGAATCGTGTCTGCAGTGGCATATACGGGAAGCATTGAATGCGGGTGCAACAGAAGAACAGGTCCTGGAAGCGATCGATGTCGGCATGGAAATGGGTGGCGGGCCGGCCACGGTGACAAGCCGTTTTGCCATAAGCGTTCTGGAACATTACACGCGGAAAGATAGTCCTGGATCATCTGTTTAAAGACCAAGGAGAGTTGAATATGAATGACGTTCAAATTCGTCGTGCGGTCGTAGACGACGAGGCACGGATACGTGAACTGCTCAGAGAATCTCAACTGCCGTTCGAGGATGTTGGAAAACACCTGGGTAACTTTCTGGTAGCAGAGCATAATAATGCCGTCGTCGGTGCTGTGGGGTTGGAAGTATACGGCGAGATAGCACTTCTCCGGTCGCTCGCGGTCAAGACTTCCCACAAGAACAAAGGTATTGGCCGGAAACTGTACGATGGAATTATCGCGCATGCCCGGCTCAAAGGACTCAATAGATTTTATCTTTTGACTACAACGGCCGATCAACTTTTCCGTAAATTGGGTTTTAGTGATGTCGATCGAAATAAATTACCCGATGAAATCCGCATGACAGAGGAATTCAGTAAGTTGTGCCCGGAGACAGCGGTATGTATGGCCAAGGACATCGAAAAAGATATCTATTACGTGCCGAAAAGCATGCAAGATCTCGCCGAGAGAATCCCAGGAGCTAACATGCTGGCTGTTTCCCTGGAAAAGGCTATGCTGACTTATTTTGAGGTTGCCCCGGGTACAAGGTTTGAAAGACACCAACACGAGAGCGAGCAGATAACCTTCGTCATCGAAGGGGAACTTTTCTTCGAGATAGACGACCGTGTTGTAAGTCTGGGACCTGGCGAAGTCATCGCCATCCCCTCGAACGCACCTCATGCAGCGTACGCCGATGCCGAACATGTGCGCGCTGTCGATGCATGGTCTCCAGTCCGGATAGACTTCGTTCAAAAGACATGAAAGGGCAGGTATTTTATGAAAAAAATTGTTGAGGGAAACATATTGAACCCATTGCCAGTAGCACTTGTAGGTACATTGATTAACGGGCGGCCAAATTATGCTGTAATAGGGTACATGTCGCCGTTCGATTTTGGAAAACATGTATTTTTCAGTCTTTATAAAAAACGTTATACTCGGATCGGTATTCAGGAGAACAAGACATTCAGCGTGAATATACCGTCAGAAGAAATGATCAAAGAAGTTGTGATCTGCGGGAGCAAATCCGGCCGTGATGTCGATAAATCGCAGCTCTTTCACAATTTTTACGGTGATCTCGAAACGGCGCCGATGATAAGAGAGTGTCCTCTGAATATGGAGTGCAGTGTTACTGAGATCCTCGATTACGATCCCAATGAAGGCATAATCGGCAAAGTGGTGAAATCTTATGTTGATCCAGAGTTTGCGATTGATGGCAATGTCGATATGCAAAGTGTCAAGCTGATGGCGTGGACAACTGGCGGTGATTTCGCCTATTACCGGCTCGGCGAGAAGATAACGCTGACCGGAGAGGAAACTGCATGATCTCGTAGGTGCACATTGACATCGGATGTTCGACGAGTAGAATTAAATACACGTTGGACACCAGGTTAGATAGTAGCTAGAGGAGGATATACTATGGAATCAAAAGCGATCATATGCCAGAGTTGTGGTATGCACATGCAGAAAGATGAAGATTTCGGCACGAATGCCGACGGCACAAAGAACGGTGAGTATTGCTGTTTCTGCTTCAAGGATGGTGGTTTCACCGACGAAGGGATCACTATGGAGCAGAAGATAGACAAATTAGTGGAACTTGCCGTATCGCATATGCAGATACCCAAGGAAAAAGCCCGTGCGATGGCCGAAGAGATCATCCCCAAATTGGGAAGATGGTGTCAGTGATGAGTAGCCTGGGGTGAAAGATTCATGAACGATAAGTATGGAAGGTTACTTGACGGCACGAGGAGGCCAACAGAAAAGACTGTGATGGCAACGTTGGGGACGCGGGCAAGTTCACTCTGGAAACAACTCAGAGCATTTCTACAGGTGAACTACGATCATGTGCCTGAGTTGCTCTTCGGCGGACAGAAATACGGCTGGTGTTTTAAATACAGAAGAAAAAATAAGACGCTCTGCGTGTTGTTTCCAGAATCGAAAGCAT
>JAOUFJ010000075.1 GCA_029858255.1 candidate division WOR-3 bacterium
AAAGACGCTTGTTGACGGTCCATATGACGCCGGTGCCCACGAAGTAACCATAGATGGATCTTTGCTGGCGACCGGTGTCTACTTCTACCGTTTTCAGTACGCCGGTGTAGAACAAAAAGGCAAACTGGTGCTATTGAAGTAAGCTAAACGCGTCAAAAGGGGCTGGCTCCGTGACTCAAGTCATTCTCCGGTTCAACCGGGGAATCCGGCCGATGCGCTAAACGCATCCCGTCATTGCGAGCGACCGAAGGGACCGCGGCAATCGCAACGTTACACATGCTACACAACTGAGATTGCTTCGTCGCCCTTCGACAAGCTCCCCTCGTTTTGAATCGGGGCGGGCGGGACTCCTCGCAATGACATGAAACAGTACTTACCGTTCGAGTAAGCCGCGAGCAGGGCGAGCGGCGCATCGAGAACTTTATGACGCCTAAGCGAAAATAACGGGAATGACGATGCAAGCCTTCTTGTAAAATTCGCAATTCGAAATGGTGTTGTAGCGATACTAACGAAATTAGCGATAATAACGAACTAAACGGTTTTCTTGTAAAACTGTTAAAAGTGTATGCCTGTCCCCAACACGCTTGTCGCGTGCTTAACTTGACGTCCATGAATTTCTGCCTACAATCACGAAGGAGAGGTACGATGAGTTGGTGTTTGTCTTCCAGACAGATAGTTTTTGTGTAGCGAGATTTGCATCGTAGCCACCTCGCCCTTTTCTACAGATATTTTACATTCTCAATGAAATGTCAAGTATACTTAATGAATAGGGAGGAGATCGTGAGGAACGTAGTAATATCTTTGATTGTCTGTTTGCTTTCAGGTGCACTTTCGTACAGCCAGTCTTTCGATCAGTTGAGAATCAAACTTGAAAATTGCCTAAGAGAAAACAATATACCCGGCGCGGCTGTCGCTGTTGTAACCGCGGATTCTGTTTTATTTACAGGCGGGTTTGGGTATGCCAACATCGAGATGAAGACACCAGTCACCGTTAATACGCATTTCTTTTTGGGTTCGATTACAAAGAGTTTCATTGCCCTGGGCATTGTTAAGCTTGTGGAACAAGGGAGGGTTGATCTGAATACTCCTGTAAAAGAAATCTTGCCCGACGTCGTCATTGAAAACCCCTGGGAGGATACTGAACCGGTCCGCGTGGTCCATCTTCTGGAGCACACGGCTGGCATATGCGATGGCTTTCTTACGCTTTTCAACTGGCGGCATGAACCGAATATTCCTTTGAGAGAAGTCATGGGAATGCAGAAGCGAATTGTGATTCATCATCGCCCAGGGTCATTTTATCTTTACTCGAACATCGGGTATCTATTGGCGGGGATGATCCTTGAGGAGATTACTCAAATGAAATACGAGGAATTTCTCAGAAACGAGTTTTTGCTTCCGTTGGGAATGGAGACGTCTACTTTCGATGTTACGGATCATTACAGCCGGTCAGTCCTGGCGCAAGGATACGGAGCCGGAGGAAAAGAGATACCTTACCTGTACATATATTCGAGGCCGGCAGGCCATGCACATTCGTCTGTTTTGGAAATGGCGCAGTACGTCAGGTTCTTTCTGAATTATGGTAAGAGCAATGGAGTACGGATCATCAGACCGGAAACCATGAAAAGGGTAGAAACGCCGCAGACATCCCTGGCAAGTAGAATAGGGCTATTTAACGGTTATGGCTTGGGGAGTGAATGGGCTTACAGAAACCAACATAGGTGGAGGGGACACAATGGCGCAATATTCGGGTACTACTCCGATTTCTGGTATAACCATGATCTAAACATCGGCTACGTGGTCCTTGTAAATCAATTCGATATGCAGAGCGCCGGGAATGTAAGGAAGCTGCGCGAGTTGATAGCCGAGCATTTAACTGAAAACGTCAAACCGGGTTTTCGGCCCATCGTGCCTGTTTCCAAAGAGCAGTTGGAAGAGTATTGCGGAACTTATACGATTGGCTATGGCGCAAAAGATCTTCTTGGACTGATAAATATTTTGCATGGGATGACCGAGGTTCAACTTTCGGGTGATACTCTGTCATTGAGACAACCTATGTCGGGTGGGGACAAAGAAGATTATTTCCCCGTTGCAGAAGGATTGTTCAGGATGAAAGATACGCCTGGAGCGACACTGGCGTTTTTTACCACACCCGATGGCGCAAAGGCAATGGTTTGGGGCAGAGACTACCTGGAGGAGCAGTCTCCCTGGAAATACTGGCTGACTGTAGTTTTTCTTTTATGGACGGTATTGGTGATGCTTTCAGCAGTCATATATGCTTTCTTTTGGGTGCTGGTCTATTTGTTCAAGAAAGTCGCCAGGAAACAGCAGACTGTTCATTGTATGTCTACAAGGATTTATCCATTCATAGCCACGCTGGTATTGGTCGCGGGCATTATTCTGATCGCCAGCCAGGAAATGTATTATTTGGGAAAACCGACATTTGCAAATATATCGTTCTTCATCTCGACCTGGTTATTCGCTCTTCTATCAATAGTCAGTCTTATTAGTGCTATCAAGTGTTTGAAACAACCTGCAGGACAGATTTTTAGAGTGTATCACATCGTTACTGCTTGCACCTATGTGAGCATGACAATTCTCCTGTGGTATTGGGGTGCCATCGGTTTGAAGCTCTGGATGTGATGGCATGCGGGGACTGGCTCCGTGAGGTGCCTGTCCCCGGTGTGGTT
>JAOUFJ010000076.1 GCA_029858255.1 candidate division WOR-3 bacterium
CGTGACAACTTCCCAGTCCTTCAGATCTGCCCCGTCCCGTTCCTGAACCAGAATTCCGCCGAACACCGGACGGTATACCACAGGCTTGATCAACTCCGGATTCAATTCAACGATGCGGAGATTCTTCTTCGTCCGCAAAATCTCAAGTGCCTTTTCATCGAAAGCCGGCGCAATGACGACCTCAAAGAAATGTTTTGTGATCAACTCGGCCGTGCCCGGTTCCAATTTTCTGTTCAGACCAACGATCCCGCCGAAGGCCGATACAGAATCAGCCATGTACGCCCTTTCAAACGCCTCAGACTGCGTTTCTCCGACCGCGACACCACAAGGTGTCTGGTGCTTGATGATGGCGCAGGCGATATCTTCACTGAAATCATTCGCCGCCCCGAAAGCAACATCAGCATCAAGAATATTGTTGTATGATATTTCCTTTCCGCCGTGTATCCTGAAATCCTCCTGGTCTTTCCGGTTCAGATAGAAGGCCGCTTTCTGATGGGGATTTTCGCCATAGCGCATGGGTATGAATTTTTCGGCGCCGAACGTAAAGTAATTTTTCGTCTCAAAATCAGGTGAAAAAAACTCGGCGATGATCACATCGTACCACGCAATGTAGTCCAGCGCCTTCCTCGCCAACTCGAGGTTGAATGTCTCATCGACCTTTCCCTGCTGCAGATTCTCCAATACATCATTGTACTGCGCGGGATCGAAAACCACACCCACCTTTTTGTAGTTCTTGGCCGCAGCCCGGATCAGTGTTACACCGCCGATGTCGATGAACTCAATCATTTCATCCAGTGTTTTGCCTTTCTGCGCGAAAAAAGGATAGAGATTGCATACAACAAGTCCGATCTCACCGGTTTCCAGTATTTCTTTTGCGATCCGCTGGCTCAATGTCTTGACTCGTTCGCTCTCCGAACCGCCAGTATAGTCAGAGATTTTGATTGCCTCGATTCCATTATCACCCAGTAGTTTTTGTGTACCGCCGGTCGCAATGATTTCGAAATTCAGCCCCTGCAACGCCTTGGCGAATTCGACTATTCCTTCCTTATCGGCAACGGAAATGAGCACCTTTTTATTTATTTTGTTCATGTTATGCTCCATATTTTTTCAACTTCAATGAATTGGCCAATAATAATGGCATTACATCCATCGATTTTAACCTGCCCAGGTAACCCTGCGCACAATTTCTCTCTGTGAACCGCTTCTTATCAGGAAATATGTAATTTGAAAACAGAAGCAGGGGATTGGGATGCCACGAATGAGAATGTAGAAGAGTTGGCGTAGAATGGTCAGATGTCATGCAAAGGACATCCGGTTTCAGGCTGAGGATCGTGGGTAGATGTCTGTCAAATTCTTCAATACATTTAACCTTCTGCGTCTGGTCTCCATCTTCGCCAGCTTCATCAGTTCCTTTGATATGCAAAAAGAAGAAATTGTAGTTGATGTAATTCTCCTTTAAAGTTTTTATCTCATCGGTAAGTGCTTCACCTGTTTTCACAACATCCATGCCAACCAGCGCGGCGAGACCTCTGTACATGGGATAAGTTGCGATCGCGGCGGCATTGATCCCATAGCGCTCGCTCATCGGCTGCAAATTTGGGTTCCTTGCATATCCCCTGAGAAGAACATAGTTGGCACACTTTTCGTCGCTCAGAATATCAGCCGCTCTCCTTATGAAAGCATTGATGATTTCAGATGATCTCTTAGCCGCATCATCCTTTGCCTCGGCAAATACGGGCTTGAGATTTTCTTTCTGCGGATCGGCATCTGTTAGATTTTCGGACAGTCCAGCATCATCGAATCGCACAACGAATCTGTGATCTTTTGCAGGTTTTATCGCAACTGGTATCTTCTCTACATCCTTAATAGCTGCTTGAAGCTTTTTGCACAACCTTGCGCATTCCTTTGTAGATATTCTGCCTGCTCTTCGGTCGATAATGACCCCATCCTTGATGGTCGCGAAATTCGCACGCACCGCAAGATCTCTATCCTTGACCTCCATGTCGATACCGAGTGCTTCGAGTACGCCTCGCCCTATCTGATGCTCAAGGGGATCATAGCCAAAGAGCGCAAGGTGTGATGGACCGCTGCCCGGCGTTACTCCCTGCATGACCGGCACGGTCAATCCAAGACTGCTTTTCTTTGCCAGGCGATCGAGATTCGGCGTCTTCGCGATCTCCAGCGCTGTCTTTTCAGGCGATGGAAGGTCACCAAGACCATCCAGCACGATGAGTAGTATCTTCTTTTCATTCCTGATTAAAAGGTCCTGCAGAATCTCGCTCATACTCTCCCCTTTCTACATGTCAATAATAACCCAATTTCGTGCTCCGTCAAGCGAGACTGCCTTATGGCAATCCCCTCGACGCGGCTATCACCATCGCTTCAGGATGTCGTGTGTATAAAAGGCAACCTCTAACGTAATATCGTTATCTTTCTGATATCACTCTGGTCGTCGGTCTCCAGACGGCAGAAATAGACGCCGCTACTTACGCTCCGGTTATGCTCGTCAAGTCCGGTCCAGACAATACTGTATGAACCGGGGCTTTGATGGGAATCAACGAGGGTCTTTACCAATTGTCCGGCAATGTTATATATTCGCAAACGCGCGCGGCCTGCT
>JAOUFJ010000077.1 GCA_029858255.1 candidate division WOR-3 bacterium
GAAAAAAGCGTGTTAATGTCCAGATAGAGTGCATGGCTTTACCAAAGTCACTTGACAGAATAAAAAAACAGATCCTTCTCGGTAGAATTGCAAGTAGTCGCAAGCAATGAACCGAGGAGGATCTGAGATGAATTATAGCAAAGGGAAAAAAAGAACGAGAGATCAATGCGGAAGGTGTAGAGTACGATAGCGGCAGCGTTTTTGAAAGGTTAGGTCAATTAACGGATATTCGAAAAGCGCGCGGGAAGCGTTTTAGCTTGGAAAGCATCCTAACGATTATTGTCATGGCAAAAATGTGTGGAGAAGATACGCCATCGGCAATTGCGGACTGGGCCAAGAACCATCAGGAACAAATATTAAAGTTATTGCAATTGAAACGACCTAAGCTACCACACTACAACACGTATCGTCGAATACTGGCGCATGTGGTGTATGAAGAAGAAATTGCGAGGTTGGTGGGAGAATACAATCAAAGAGGAGAGCATGGCGAAGTGTATGTGATGGATGGGAAAACACCACGCGGAACACGCAAGAAGGATGAAGACGGATCAGAATATTTATTGAGCGTGTATGATGTGGAACAGGCGAAAGTGCTGTCTCAAGTTGCGGTGGGTCGCAAAGAAAATGAGATCACGCAGGCTCCCGAAGCCTTGAAAAAGGTGGAAATCTCTCGAAAAATCATCACCGCAGACGCCATGCACACCCAAAAAGCGGTATCGGCTCAAATTATCAACCAGGGTGGTGACTATGTCTTTCCAGTCAAGGAAAATCAACTTCGGCTATATCAAAATATTCAACAACTCTTTGCGCCCGAATATCCGAAACCCGGCTTTGGGAAAATTCAAATGGATTTCCTCACTACACAAAAAGTGAGTAAGGGTCACGGCCGTTTGGAAACTCGCATCCTTACTACAAGTGAAATGCTGAACCCGTATTCGACCTGGCCGGGCTTAGCGCAAGTCTATCGTCTCGAACGTCAATTTCAATGGTGGCGCTCTGGACGTTGTTATCGTACTTCGAATGAAGTGGAGTTCGGAATTACAAGCTTGTCGCGCACCAACGCGTCACCGGCGCGTCTCTTGAAGATTCGTCGAGCGCATTGGGGTATCGAAACAGGACTTCACGGCCGTCGTGACGTGATCTTTAAAGAAGATACAACACGAATGACCGTGAAGTCATGGCCTCGATCAACAACTTAGTGATCGCTCTCACTCGACAAGCAAAATTCCATAATACCGCTCAAGCCCGACGCTGGTTTGCTGCTCATATCTCTGACGCGTTTTCACTGCTCACGACACCCTTTTCCCGACTTTGGTAAAGCCATGGGTGATATTCTTGCACCACTTTCTCGAAGGTGCTATAATACTTATACTTCCCCGTTAATTTACAGACCTTTTAATTGACGTAATCCATTAGCACAGCCTCTCATCTTGTATGGGCGGCGTATGACAAGAATTTGACAGAATACCCAACCCTCCACAAATAAACTAAGAAACTTCCCAGCCTGCCTAACAAGGCACTGGTTTGGTTTGCATTCACACATATCACTCCAACAAAAAGAGACTAAAACATGAAAATACTAGAACTAGAGAACGAACCCCTCTCCAAACTGCGCGGCATGGCAAAGTCATTGAACATTCCCAATGCCAATCGTCTGAAGAAAGAGACCCTCGCCATGATGATCCGCGAGGCAGAGGCGCAAAAGGAAGGCATTGAATTGCGCGGCGGTATTTTGGAAATCATGAGCGAAGGTATCGGCTTCCTGAGAGCCACAAACTACAGAATCAGTGACCAGGATGTATACGTCTCGCAGGCACAACTCCGTAGGCATGACCTCAGGGCAGGCGACCTCGTCATTGGACAGGTACGCCCCCCTCGTGAAAGTGAACGACACTTTGGATTACTGAAAGTAGAATCGATCAATGGGCTGGACAGCGAAGAAGCATTAAAACGACCTGTCTTTGAAAACCTGACACCGATCTTCCCAGACAAAAGATTTGATCTCGAAACCGACCACGATACACTCGCCCCACGCCTTATCAACCTGATCGCCCCCATCGGACGAGGCCAGCGCGGACTGATCGTATCACCACCAAAAGCGGGGAAGACCACAATTCTCAAGCAAATTGCGAATTCCATTTCAACAAAATATCCAGATGTACATTTGATCGTTGCGCTCATCGGCGAACGACCTGAAGAAGTGACCGATATGGACCGCTCTGTGGATGCCGAAGTTGTCGCTTCGACATTTGACGAACCAGTCACATCTCATGTCCGCACAGCGGAACTGGCGCTGGAACGGGCGAAAAGACTGGTTGAGATCGGACGCCACGTGGTCATCTTAATGGACTCGATCACCCGTCTAGCTCGCGCTTATAACCTTGTTGTAAACCCATCAGGGCGCACACTGTCAGGCGGTATGGATCCTTCAGCTTTATATCCGCCCAAACGTTTCTTCGGTGCGGCACGTAATATCGAAGAAGGCGGCTCGTTGACGATCATTGCAACCTGTCTTGTGGATACCGGCTCACGCCTCGATGATGTTGTATACG
>JAOUFJ010000078.1 GCA_029858255.1 candidate division WOR-3 bacterium
TTCCAGTGTGCCTAAGGAGATGTTGGCTCCAGTGTCCTCTTCTATTCCCACCTGATACTCGTAGATCTTCGTCTCATTATTACCGGAAATTATCACTTCTGATAACCCGTTGCCGTCAACATCATATACTCGCACGCTCGAACCGCTGGCATTGCCTGGTAATGTCTCCCAGACGTAGAAAGAATCATTACCTGCCGCCTTGATGATATGCACGGTCTGTCTACCTTCCAGCGCAATTTCCGGAATGCTGTCGCCATCCACATCACCAACATCTGAGTAACCACCATAATAATCACCACCCCATAGCGTGAACGTCTCGATGATCTCGTAGGTATTATCACCAATCGCCTCAAAGATGAAAGCATGGATTTCACCGGTAAGGATCGCAAATCCCTTGACCACGAACTCCAGCTTGCCATCACCATCCGCATCTGGGACAGCAAAACAATCTCGAATATTACCCATTGATAATTGTCCCTCGTCAACTTTTTCATATGTGTTATTCGCAGGACTTTCATATATCCAATACCATTCATTACCACCGGCAAATACGCATTCAATCAAATCATCTCCGTCAAAATCACCAAAAGCATGCGTTGCCGCTGGTGCTTCCAACCCAGATGTGTCTGGGTTATCAGCAAAAACCAGTTCGTAATTATTATCTCCCACTGATTCATAAATACCGATATCGCCAAACGGTGTAGCTATATTCTTCACGATCTCCGGCAGATTATCCCGATCAAGGTCAAACGCCGAGATAGGCAAATTTAGTGGCGGTCCTACCGTATCCCGCCACGCCTCCTGGGTTGGATAGGAAAAAGAATCGGGGGATTCGAAAACCGACAAGCCTATAAAATCACTGCCGTCTGTAACCAGATCATAAAATCCATCCACATCGAGATCTCCGGTATCCCAAATCCAGAGATAGAAACCAACCGTATCCATCAAAACATATAATCCACTGTCTTGCCGCTCGAATATCATACCTATAGCATAGGTACCGCTGTAGCCAGTGAAAATAACATCAGTCAGATTATTACGATTGAAATCACTGCACAGTATCCGCCCCCCGGGCCCTGAGGTCCCGTAAGGTATTGTTTCCTTCAGCACGAAATTGCCGAACAGCAACGGCAGCATCAGCAAAACCGCCATCTTCCTCCCTCAGACTTCTACGATTTTTTTACCCTTTTCCTTTTCCAGATATACCATCAGCGTGCGGGTGGGGCGGCCTGGATATATCTTTTCAATTCCTTTCTTGTACACACGTAATTGTTTCTTGTATTCTTCTTTCTCGCCGCCGGTCTTGTAATCGGCGATGACTATTTCGTCGCTGCCGATAATGAGCCGGTCAATGTGCGCTGATACGTCGCGCTTCTCTTCTTCGAAATAGATCGGCAATTCGTTCTTGCATGTCATGTCGCGGCCGTTCTTGTAATACAAAAATCTCAGGTCGGGATCGGACAGCGTGTCCCGTAAGAGCGGCGCGAGCCGCGCGTCGATCTCTTTCTCGTCCTCGGCCGACCGCGCAAAAATACCCTTCGTGTACTCAACAACCCCGGCAATGCACTTCTCGACGTCAACATTGTCGAGCCATTCAACCTGGCTCAATGCACGGTGTATCATTTCGCCGAACTTCATTCCCCTTCTGCGCTCGGGCGCGACTATTTCCACGCCCCGCTCGGTCGGCGAGTAGAGCGTCCTTTCTTCGCTGATCACGGGTGCTTCGCGGACTTCGACATACGGCTTCGTTTTCGCCTCTTCCACGCGCGGCTTTTCTTTTGGTACTACATCATGCATCGGATAGGGCTTACCATCCAACCGTTCCTTTATCGTTTCAAGCCAGAAACCGGCGTTCTTGCTTTTTGTGGTAAAGCCGAGCATGTAGACGCCGGTCTTTGCTCTGGTCAACGCCACGTACAGGAGATTCAAGCTGTCCTTTGCCAAACGTACTTTCTCTGCTTCTTTAAGGTCCAGAAGATACCTGCCGTATCCGCGCCAGTACACTTTATCCGGCCGCACACTGTCGTCTTTATATGAAAAGATCAGGTTGTCGTTCTCACCCCTGGACAGGTCTATATCCGTCTCCGGAATTATGACCACCTCGAACTCCAATCCCTTTGCCCGGTGGATGGTAAGGATCTGCACACCCCGCGCGTGCGTTTCTTTTACCTGTAGCAATGCACCATGCTGCTCGAACCATGTGATGAACGGAGCAAGCGAATTCAAACCGTCCTTCGTGTATACCAGCGCCGCATCGAGCAGTGTAGCAAGCGGATAGGACATCCTGAGTCCGAACTCGCGCATGCTGCGGAAGATCAACTCATAAGGATTACAGAAATAAACGCTCGACAACAAATCCTTTAGCTTCTGCGTCACCGTCCAATCAGCATGGTGATCAAGGAGAACCATGTACAGGGTCTTGCC
>JAOUFJ010000079.1 GCA_029858255.1 candidate division WOR-3 bacterium
GACGTTGGCATATGCGATTGGCTCATTGGTTTTGTCGTCAACTACCCTGCCCTGGATCTTGCCGGTAACACTGCTGAAAAGGACGATCGCCATAAATAAACAATTCATCTCAAGCCTCCGCGATTATAAACAGTGTTACATACATTGTCAACAAAATGCGCCTCCATTCATCAGTAACTAATAGAAACGCCAATCCTTGCCCTTCTCGGCGCGCTGTACGCAGCTGCCCAGTCGTCAGTTGCTTCGATCAGATCTCTGAAAGCAACATAATGCTCGAACGGAATGATCAAACCGTCATGATTAAGGTCTGCGGCCGGATGATAATAGTCGTTGGTGAAAGTTAAATAGTCACTGAAATCCCACGGTTTTATTTGTTCTGGCTGTTTCATGGGAGCATGAAAGATAACTTGATAACGTTCATCGAGCAGGTTCAGTACCTCGAAACTAAAGCCTAGGGTAACAGGTCCAAATTTGAACGATTTTGAAAGCACACAATCAATTTGCTTTTGGGTAGGCAGATAGAGGATATTTCTTTCGAGGTACTTACCTTCGGGTCCGGGCGGTGTGTAAGGGAAACCATTGCCAAGATAACCAAAGATATGCAATGAAGCGTCGTATGGTAGATGAAGCACACCCTGCACAAAGATTCTGTGTCGCTGGTCAAAATCGAGATAGTACGTTTCCGCCGGATTGGTGAGGGCAGTATCCGCATATTCACCGGCAAACGAACTTGTCCCCCTTGTCCAGGAAAGGGTGTAGGATATTTTTCCGTCGAACAGATCGTTTCTGAATTCCAGGATCGTTTCAATTCCCTTTATGTTTGCATACTCCATGTTGTCATACAAATAATAATCATTGGAAGGCGGCGAGAGAATGTAGCGCGTGCCGATAAGGTCAGTAACATCTTTGTAAAATGCGTTGACGGTAGTGCTTACCTCGTTGCTGATGGCGCCCTGCAGTCCTATTTCGTAACTCGTGGTCTTCTCAGGTTCAAGGTCGGGGTTGCCAACCTGCGGCAAATACTTGTACAGGTATGATGGAAAAGGTAGGATGTTGTAGAACGCGTAAATGTAGTCATAGAGAGGACGCTGAGCATACCTGCCGATATTGGCACGGAAAATGAAATCTTCGGTCACCTGGAAAGAAAAACCGATGCGCGGTGAGAATATGCCTTTGGGCTGTACACCTGCAATATCACTGGAGAAATAGTCGTACCTGCATCCGATTTTGGCGTATAGATCCTTATAGTCAATGTTGTCCTGGATATAGAATACGAACTCATCGGGTCTGTAATGGTATTGGTCGGCAAACTGGTGTAGTGAATCACTTACGTAATAGGAGAAGTTCTCTAAATCCTGGTAAATATATTCCATTCCTGCCTTCACTTCATGGTATCGATGAATTTGGATATTGCCGGTTGTTCTCGCGCTCAGGACGGTCGATGTTTTATCTTCATATCTTGGATAATCGCCTCTACATATGACAGCGTAGTACGTTGTTCCGAAGGGATTATCATTACTTCCCAGAGGCCACTCGAGGGTCTCGTAGTCGCGGAAAACATAATCATCGAATATTCCTGAATTTCCTTCTTCGCGGACTCCGAAGATTCGACGCGTGTACAACCGGCTCAACGTGATACTAAGGAAACGGCGTGGGTCAGGCAGGTAATCCAACGTTATCGTTTGCAGATTTCCCTTTCGCATGTCTGATCGGTAATGATCAAGATGGAACTTATAGAAAGTCCTAAAATTCGAATAGCGGTCGAACTGGGTCCGTGAACCGGCTCCACTAATACGCAGCGTCATTTTTTTGGAGAGTGCGTAGAAGCATTTTCCGTAAAATGAATAATCCTGACGTTCCTTGTGTGGTAGCAGGTACAGACGCGGGTCCCAGTCATCGGTCGTCATCGCATCAAAGGAAAGGAATCCTTTGAGTTTTGTGGATACAGGCAAATGTATGGAAGATTGAACATTTTCGTATCCGAAATCGTAATAGGTCGGCATGATCTTTTCGGTCTTACCGTATAGTTTCGTGCTGAGATTATCGGCCGGGTGTGCCGTTATCATATTGACGATCCCGGACATGGCGCGACCGTATTCGGCATCGAAACCACCCGGAAGAAATATTACCTCGTCGACCACACCCTGCGATAATGTAATGGCGGGGTCTCCGGTCTGGGGGTCGATGATCGAAACGTTATCGATCATGTACTGGACCTCGGTGGCCCGGCCGCCACGCACATGAAGCGCCGTGTCGGTTCGGGCAACCGCCGCCTGGAATGCAACCAGCTCGATCGTATAATCGACCGGCAAATAAGGGAGTTCGGTCTTGCGAATGAGATAAGTGGTGCCGACCATGTCTT
>JAOUFJ010000080.1 GCA_029858255.1 candidate division WOR-3 bacterium
ATTACAAATCCCCCAATAAAAAAATCAAATAAACCACAGATTCCAATTGCCAAATGACGAATGCAAAACGTTTAAACCGTTACTTTCGTTAATTGCGTTATTATCGTTAGTATCGCTGATATTAAACCAAGCTGAGATTGCCGCGTCGTCCCGCTTCATATTCATAAGAATCAATGACGGCGGGACTTCTCGCAATGACGGCGCGAGGGGTTGGCCATCAGGCGTCTGGACTGGATTACCCGGTTGAGCTTGTCCTCTGACATGATCAGGGGACCGGAGAATGACGGCCGTCAGAGCCAGTCCCCGTGGCTTAGATCGGTACGAGCTGTTGACTTCCTTTCGATTATTCTAATAATGGTATAGGAGTAGATATGAAGTACGGTAGAAAAACGATAACTGCTGCTTCAATGATACGATTTTTTCTCCATTCACAGTCTGTATGGCGCTGCGGGCCAGTTTTTCTGGCGGTTGCGTGGGATATGAAATCATTTTGGAGGTGAGAGATGAATCGAATTGTTTCAGGTTTCGTTCTATGCGGCACCCTATTAGTTTTGTCATCGTTCACAAGTAATTGCGCTGTGTCTTCTGAAGATAAATACAAGACAGAGATTAGAGATGGTGTTAAATACTTTGGTGAGGGGTATGTTGAGTATAGAGAGGGAATTCCGTTTCTTTATTTAAAGGGCAGTTCCTACGAAATCGGTTTACAATATGGTGTGTTGCTAAGAGAAGAGATGAACAATTTCTATATGCGTGTGGACAGCTTTGAACATGCCATGATGGCCAAAGTATATGAAGAATCACCTTGGTACTTGGATATCATAATACGGATTTCGACACCCTTTGTTATGATGAACAAGCTGAATTCATTCAAAAAGAGAGTTCCTGAAGATTTTCTGGCACAACTGAAGGGTATGGCTGAAGGGTCAGGTATTCCCTTGAATGATATACTCGGGGTTACGTTCGGTCCCGATTGGTTATCTTGCTCGTCGTTCATAAAAGAGATCGATGGCAGGATCATCCATGGCCGGAATGCCGATCACGATATTATTGACTTCTTCAGCAGATATCCCCTGGTAGCTCACTATGAGAGAGACGGGAAGTACAAGTACATAGATATCGGAATCATCGGTAGTCCCTTTGCGGTGACCGGGGTGAATGAACATGGATTAACCGTTTCCTGGAGTCAAGCCACGACTTCCTCATCCAGACCTTTCAAGAGCACAGGCACGACGCTGATGTTTAACAAAATACTTGAGGAATGCCGAAACCTGAGTGATGTCGATGCAACATCCAAGAATGTCGACCGGTTTGTCGTTATGATAGGAAGTTTAGAGGATCAGGCAGGAGCAGCCTATGATATCGTGGATCAGGGGGCGGTCAGGACAGATGTGAGGAATGGCTACATATATGCAACGAATAGATGCGTATCACAATCAGTGAGGAGAAAATACAATTCCGTGTTTGACATGGATTGGGGCAACAGCGCAAGAGCGTATACATTTGAGAAAATACTTTCCAGTAACGAGGAATTTGCCATTGATGATGCGATACGCTTGCTCTCTAATATCGACTTCTATGAATATACCGGGAAGATACCGCCGCGTGAAGGAGGCAATATCAATAACCGTGGCACGGGATCGTCAGTTGTGCTTGATCCACAAAACAGCGTGGTCTACTTCGCGTCTGGTGCTCCATATGCCGCTTTTTCCAGGTGGTTTATGTATAACTACGAAACCGATGAGGTTTCTGTCTATAAGAATGCAGATGAGAGGCTGCGCGATCCCGAATTTGTTGAATATGTGGAGGTGGAGAGGCGCTGGAAAGACGTCGACTGGGACAACAATGATAAACTGCAGCAGATGATACAAGAGATCGAAAATATGTCGGCGGAAAACTTCTGGACGTTGCACATGTCGTGTTGGGCCTGGAATGCGTTGGGAAACCCGGTGAAAGCAGAAGCAATAATCAACCGGCAAATTGAGAAATATCCGGATTTCCTTACCGGATATACAAACATGGGATTCCTGTGCGTGGATCAGGGGAAATTCGATGCGGCGATCGAATACTATGAAAGAGCACTTGATGCGCCGATTACAAATGACCGGAAAAAACTATATTGTTGTGAACAGCTTGCCACTGCCTATTCGGAAATTAGCGATGAATCCAGGGTGCTGGATTATTATCAAGCCGCACTGGATATCTACAACCGCTATTACATCCCCAAAAATGCACGAGAAAAAGTAGATA
>JAOUFJ010000081.1 GCA_029858255.1 candidate division WOR-3 bacterium
CCTTTCATTTTCGATATCCGTGTCAATTTTCTCGGTGGTGAAGGTTCCTTTTACGTCTAAGAACACAATATCCTCCAATCTGATCGCATGTTAGTCCAAACCATGTATATGCCGTCTTATGAAGCCCTTAAGCCACAATTTCACGCGAAAATATGTCGTCGTATACGCCAGGAAAGCAAAAACGAGAAGAAACAAAATCACACCAATTCCCAGCTGAGCGAAAATGTGGAATAATGATGCCATCAAAAGCATCATCAACAAAGCGAGTTGCAATGGTCGTAGCGAAACATAATATGCAACATCAATGCCGCCTTCGGGTGTCTCATTGAAACGTAATTTCCCTTCATACCATGCTAGAGCAAAAGAAGTCGTTTCCCAGCTAAACGCATAGTACGAGCCCTTCCATTTGATATCACCGCTTTCAATCAATGCTACCTTCACACGTGCTGACCTGAGATCTTTTATTATGTCATCCTTCACTATATTCATCTCATAGCCAGGCGTCTTGACTTTGATTGAACCCTTGACGTCTAAGAACACAATAGTTTCCAATCTGATCGCATGTTAGTCACCTCAATAACGCCACTACTAGAAAACTCGCCATCTTGTATAGAATTCGATAAACCAATTTGCTGTATATTCAAACCCACTGCTATACAATAGATTTTCCTGCTTCCTGAAATCACAACCGCCATCTACCCCAATATCAACACCATTCTCAATGTAATAGCTAAATTCCAATTCCGGTCTGATTCCGTATGTGCTTTGCGAATTTGCACCTTGCGGTACGATATGATTATAGTACAAGGAGACGATGCCTTCCAGCAAGATGAAATCTATGATGCCATATCCATACCTAGCCTGGATATCCACTCTATGGAACAGGGCATCATCATACCATGCAGCAATATATGAGGTATTAAACGTCATTTGTCTGCGTAGATCAATAGGCTTACCGTATTCGTATTTTACCCGTATCCCCGGTATGTAGTAGTAGGAATAAAAGAGTGGAAATTCCAACTTCGTATAACGATTCGTTCTAGCATCGTTGTTTATGTTGTCGGCTATCATATCGATACTAAACCGAGATCCAAACATTCTCTGCCAGTATCCGTACTCTACTGGCCATCGATAACGGGGCGTAGCCTGGAGTACAGAATATATCTTGAACCACGTGAAAGCTGGTATGGGTTTATTACATGCGGGATCAGAACCGAGCACTTCTTCAATTTCTTGGAAGAAATACTTCAGATGCCTATCATATTGGAATCGAAAGAAATCTTCTTTTGAAAGAAGTTGAGCTACTAGTAAAATGGTTTCTCTGGTCAAACCCTTGTCTATTATTCCATCTTTCAATAATATCTCGTTTACGTGAAGAGCCATGGCCACGTGCTGGCCTTCTCTCAAGTGGCCCATCCCGCTACCAATCTCAACATCAGACCGTAGATTGGGCTCCCAGTCAGGGCTATATGTATAAACCCGAAAATTCAGCTTCCCATGTAGGAACAACGGCAAGGAAAAGGGATAATGCCGTATCTCCGCATTGCTATAGCAATCAATGCCCGACAAATACCTGTGGTCGCCCCTCACGCCAAATAGAAGGTCAATTTCTGTTGTATCACTGAGAAGCCGGAAATAGGGTCGAATATCCGCGTAGTAGCCTATATCATCACCATAATAGTACCTATCCAATCCAGCCGAGAACCACAGACCAAATATTTTTTGACTGGGTAAGCGGAAATCCTGTATTCTCATCCCGTCATTCTGCGTAGTCGCTAAAAGCATGGTGGAGAACAAGGTTAAATACAACACAACTTTTCTTACCATCTTTCCTCCCCAGAATTGTAGTCTGCGATAGAATTGTGTCAATACTGATTCAAAGATCTAAAGAAGAGGAGCCAGCCGAAAAGCCAGCTCCTCACTTTGTGCGGTATTTGTGCGGTGTATTTACCAAAACGTAAGGTAACATACAGAAAATCCCTCAAAGGACAGAATGGGTGAAAACATTATCTGGCTTGCATTTGCTTGATTTTGGCTGAAATATCGAAGGTTGTCTGAAATGGTG
>JAOUFJ010000082.1 GCA_029858255.1 candidate division WOR-3 bacterium
ATGACGGTCGGCACATGCTTCTTGTATAGCTCATGAATCTGATCTACCTCGTATCCGAGCGCTATCAGTGATGCAATGATGGCACCTGTGCTCGTGCCGAACACGAGATCAAAACGTTTGTAAAGCGGGCACTTGAGCATGCCCTCGATCTCTTTAAGAACACCGAGCGTATAAAAACCCTTTGCGCCCCCACCGTCTAGCGCCAGAATTCGACAAAGGCCGTCTTGCTCATATTCAGCAGTGAGTGTTGAAGGCGTTGCAGCTAATACATTCATATGCGCCGTCCTAATAAAGGAATCAAAGAAAATTGATGGGGTTCATTTACATGGGGACGGACTGAGCTGTCCCATTTCATTCATTTAATTATTTAATTTTTTTGCTCCTATGCAAATCTAAAACCAGCTTTTTAGCTTGTTGAATAAATTCCTGATAACAGACCATAAATCAGAATCCACATTCTTCAGTTTTTCGGCATTTACATGATCGATATAACGTCGTTTATCGACGCGATCACGTTCCTTCACTATCGCGATCCTTTTCTTGCTCATTGGGCCAGCCCATTCAACACGGTTATTGGTGATCCAGTAGTGTGAACGGCAGGGGTAATCCCAGTTACCAATCGACGGACGTAAGGAGACGGTATTGCCTGATCTTCTGATGCTCCATTCGGCAGGACTCAAAGGAGTGACAACTTCCAGACCGCAACCGCAGCAGCACAGATGCATGACGACATCGTTTTCTTCACTGATGTAGAGGATACCTGGCTCCAACTGCTCGGGAACGGAATCGACAGAAACCGGTGTGATGCTCATAAGCTTCATACGATTTGGTCCCTGGTCATGGATTGTACCGATGGCATGTACATCAATTCGTGCGCACTGGTCTCGTTGATATAGAAACCGCATTGCTGCTTCCAGGTTATCACGGCAATGATGGCGTTGATTGCATTCATGTCAGCGATCTGGATATTGGAATCATAAATATCCTTTTCCTTGTCTTCAGTAAACGGTAACGTGCAAGCATGGTCGTTCTTCTGTGGAGTCACGACAGTGGTGCGGCAGCGTCCCTGCAAACTTACCAGATCATCGATCTTTTCAATGGCCATACCGACGTCGATGAACGGAATATTACTGGCAACCAAGTATTCACTAATCAGTTTCCGTGAAGGCCCGTGGTCGATGGCGATAAATACAAAGTCAAAATTCGCCAGCTCTGCAACATTCTCATGGGTTACACGGCAAGGGTGCGGCACAATCCCATTCCTCATGGCGGAATACTGGGCATACAGGTAGTTGACTTTCTTCGGCCTGCCATGCAGCGCTTCTAGGGAGGCTGCACCAGGAGCGCGGTAAGCACTGCTACGTGTGAATACGTCATCATCGAACAAATGAATTTCGCGCACCGGTACCTTGGCCAACTGGTCCAGAATGTATCCACCGGTTCCACCCACACCAATTATTGCTATCTTTTCTTTCATAAGCTTTTGCGATACCGCAACGATTCCTGCTTTAGCAAACGACGGATTCGGGTATTTGAATATTGGGTTCTCTTCCCTTGACAGGATCACCTTGCCTGTCCTAGCGTCAACATTGGGATCAATCTGCTTGGCCGGTCCACTGATGACTTCGACGTAGTGCACCATCTTTTCGTGGTAATCCCGCGGAAAATCTTGCACCTCGAAATTCTTGTTGGAGAATCGCCTTGGCGCTACAAAGTCATCAAATAGCGGCATCGTGATGTTCTCTTCCAAGAACAGCGCTTTGATCTGAGAACCATCCGGGTAGCATGGCATATCACCCGAAAACCACAGGGTGTGATCAGCCGGCTTACCTTCTTGGTAAGCGGTGATGAGCGAGCCTATGGCTACCTCTTTGTCAGCGGTGACATACGGCACCGACCTCAGAATAAGGTATTCGTGTTTTAACTCGACTTCATAGCCCTCATCGAGCAAAAGCTGTATGTCTGCACTAAGAGCGATTTGATTTCCCCACGATGAACTTCATTCC